>NZ_JBEZDE010000006.1:0-274179 GCF_040648115.1 Nocardia sp. NPDC049190 | reverse complement strand
CCCTGAACGCCTTCGAGATCACCTTCGACGGCCGCCTGTCCGCCGGACGAAAGTAACCACAAATCAACCGATTACACCGTTAATTTGACAGTCCCCCCCGAAGAGGGGTGGTGATCAACTCGAACAGGTCCTCGATAGCACGGGGATCATGCCGGATCATCCGCTTTGCGATCTGGTTGAAGGCCTCGACCTGGTCTGGCGCCGACGGCGATGCGGGCAAGGGCGGACGCGCTCGGCTGGCTGGCCGAGAAGGCCCAGGAATCCTGAAGCTGTCATAAGCCGCAAAGTAGATCCGGCGCTTTGGTTGGTTCGGGGTTGCAGATGTGTCGGTGTTCGGCGGTGGCGTTGATCGACAGTGTCATTCGCGGTGGCGAATTGGGGGGATGCGCAGTGCCGAAGTCGAACGGGACCAGCCGGGATACAGGGGAAGCCTGCGGGGCTTGTTGTAGCGCCTGGCCAGTTAGCCAAATGTCAGTTATATGGTTGGCGTGTCAGGGAGGTGGGGCTCGAGGGCGCGGTAGAGGGTGGAGCGGCCGATCTCGAGGTGTTTGGCGATGGCGGTGACCGACTCGCCGCGTTTTGCGGCGGCCCACGGCGATGGCGAGGGTGTCGGGGTCCACTGCTGAGGGGCGTCCGCCTTTGCGGCCTTGGGCCTGGGCTGCGGCCAGGCCGTCGAGGGTGCGCTCGCGGATCAGTTCGCGTTCCATCTCGGCGGCCATGGCCGCGACCATGAACAGCATCTTCTCGGCCATGGTCTGGCCGTTGGGTTTGTGCAGGCCGGCGCAGATACCGGTGAGGATGTGCAGGTTGACCTCGCGGGCGTGCAGTTGGTCCTCGAGCAGGACGAGGAGTTCCTTCATCGAGCGCGCGACCCGGTCCGGCTTGTAGATCACGAGTGTGTCGCCGGGCTCGAGCATGGCCAGTGTCGTGCGCAACTTGGGCCGGTCGCCGCGGGTGCTGGCGGTCTCCACGATGACCTCGCGGCAGTCGGCCGCGTCCAGTGCGTCGAGTTGGAGCTGGTGATCCTGTGATCGTCCGGACACCCTGGCGTAGCCGATCCGGACGGTGTTGGTGCGCGCCATCCCCGGATCGTCCCGCAAACTGTGCCGGAACTCAAAGGCGGACACCCGGTTGCGGGACGTATTCCGGGACGGCCTGTCGTGGGCCTTCGCGACAGCGCGACGGTCGTCCCGGATTCAACCGATATCGGGACGACCACTCCAGCTGTCGATATTCGAAGTCGTGTGTACCGATGTTCGAGATCGTGTGTACTGGCCTGGTTTGGGGTGTGGTGAAGATCGACGACTCGGGTGTATCCACGTCGTCAGCGCGTAACTCTTCGTGCCTGCAGAAGGACGAGGGCCGATCGGCGGCTTTCCAAGGATGCAGGCCGGGGTGATCGATGATCTGAACCGCGTCAGAACCTGCGGTCGGCGGGGCGGAACGTCTCGCTCAGTCGGTCGTAGGCGTTGCGCACGTCGGCTGGGATGTCTTCTTGGATGATGTGGCCTTCGCGGGGGTACTCGTCCAGGCGTTTGATCTCGCCCATAGTGATGGCGACGATCGATTTCGGGTGCGGCGCGGCTGTCGTGTCGGCGCGGTTCCCGTATTTCATGTAGTTCTCGAGTGAGACGTCGGCGGCGGGTATGGAGACGTGTTCGACGTCCGGGCACTGTTTGATGAGCGTGCCCCACACGCGGCGTGTGTGGAAGGGAGTGCACACTCCGATTACGGAACTGACGTCGCGGCCGTGCTGCTTGAGCATCTGGACCGAGTAGACCGCGTTTTGGCCGGTGTTCTGGGCGAAGGGTTCCTCGATGATCTGTCTCGGATTGAGGTTCAGCTTCTCTGCGGCCAGCCGGAACTTGGCTGCCTCGCCCCGGTATCCGGAGAACACTACGGGCACGTCACCAAGGCCACGGTCGCGGACCCGGTTCGCGATCACCGACGACCCGCCGATGTCACGGCTACCGAAGAAGATGATGCCCCCGTAGTTTCGTTCCGGATCGAACGCCCACTTGGGGTCGTGACGCAGATAATCCCACACGGTTCCCAGATCCGACATCGCTCGATCGGTGTCCACACCCCGATCCCGCAGTTCCCGCAACCATGTTGTGTACGCGGCTTCGGCGCGTCCCCCGACGACCTGATCGTCGCGGATCAGAGCGCGACCGGCTGAATTGATAGGTATCGTGTTCCTGTGGTCGACGTGGACCAAAAACCCGGCAGACTCCCGGGTCCCACTCGCCAGGTCATGCCAGCCTCTGCTGATGCCGGATGCACCGGCAGTCAGCGCTCGCGCCGTCCGCTCGGCGACCTCTCGCGCAGCGGCAGCCGCTGCCTCACCGACACCTGGCCCGAACGGCTCGGTCACCCTTTCCTTTCGTAGCCATCACGAGCACAACCGACGCTCGATGCTAAACGAGACGAAGACCCAGAAATACCTGGGCAAGAACGGATTTGCGGACGGGGTTTTTGAGCATCGACCGCCAAGGCGACGCCCAGCCGCGCAGTTCGGCACCGGTGTCGCAGCCTGAAGCGAGCGCAGGATCTGGCCGAGGTCGTTGCTCGCCGGACGGGCGTGGACGCTGCTATGTTTTTGTCCCGCAAGCCGATCAGCTCGTTGGCGTCGCCCTGCGTCACAAGACCGGCGGATCCGGTCGCGCGCACGCACCTCCCTGAGGCACCTACTCAGCCACATATCCGCCCGAAATTTCCTGAGTACTACGGTGCCCCACTATACGGCTTGCCTGGCCAGGTCGAGGCGACGGTTCATGTCCAGCAGGAACCGTCCGTAGGGGTTGATGTTGGATCAGAACAGCGCCGACAGGGCGCGGCGCTCGTTGTCTCCCAGAAGAAATCGGAAGAGGACTCATCCCGGATATCGTCGGGTGATCGGGTAAGGTATGCTTCGGATGGGGTATCCGGGGGTTGCGTCCGGCGACAAACGCCTCATACGACTTGACAGTCGACGGGTTCCCAGCAGTCGAGTCGGTCCTCTCCGCTTTCTTCGAACATCCCTGTTTCGTCGAGTACTGTAACAAGCGTTTCGAGCCATGCTTCCAGGCAGGGGTAGGGATATTCCCGGACTTGTCTTGCAGCGGAACTCGACGAGCTGTGCAGGTTTGCCGCCGAAGGCGCCCTGTAGATCGATGCACAGGTGGTCATCGAATATGTTCCAGGAACGGGACCCAATCGGTGCCCCACCACGGATCCTCGAAATCTCGGGGCTCTGTTCGACCCACGTCAGTCGATTCGCTACGAGCCATTGGTCTAGTCGCGCGAGCAGCGGGTGCATACCGAGAATCTACCGACAGAGCATGCGACTCGTCCTTTCAGAGCAGGGGAACCGCTCATCACTGTATCTGCGGGACGCCGCACCCCCGGCGCCTCGCTGCTGGAAAATTCCGATGCGACGACAACAGGTGTGCGACAGTGCGATAACTCGGCGCCGCTGCTCAGTGCGCGACCGAAGATCGGTGCGGTGGCTACGCCCGGCCGGCCCGCACAGGCTGGTACACGACCATGCTCAGGTCCGGGGATCCGATCCTGACGGAAGCTGCTGGTGCAGTGCGCATCAGGTGGTTTGTTTGCTGAGAGTTGTTGTGTTACAAACCAGGACGGCCCGCGCTCGGACGCGTGGTCGTGGCGGGCGCGCCGATGGGAGGCCAGGGTTGCCACTGATGCTGCGGCCAGGCGCTGGGGTTCCGAGGCCGGGTGCGCCGAGGTTCGGCGTGCCGGAAGTACCGGGGGTCGGTGTGCCGCCGCGGGTCGGTGACGGATCAGTGTTGGCGGTGGTGCTCGCCGGTTGGGTCGCCGTGTTCGTGCCGGTGGGCGTCGTCGCTGTCTGATCGGTCTGCGCAGCAGCCGGATTCGTGGAATCCGGACTGGCATTCTGCGGGTTCTGCTCGGAATTCGACGGCTGTGCCGAGGCCATCGCGGCGGGTCTGTCGCCGGGAGTTGTGCTGGTCGGCTGTGGTTGCCTGCCGCGATCCGGGACGGGCATCTGGTCGTTGGGATTGTGTACGGGGTTATATGGTCTGGGTACCAGTGGAACGCCGGAGTCGGCTTCCCTGACCGCGGGATAGAAGACATTCTTGACGACGTTCACGGTGGCATCGCGCGCGGCATCATCGCGGTGCTGGTTCAACTTCCATGTCGGGCCGGGTAACCAACCCGCGGCGCCGCTGGTCCACGTGTGTGCCGGCGCCTCGTACACGGCGGGCCTGGTGACCTCGATGCCCGAACGGATGATCTTCACCTTCTCCGCGACGATTTGCACCGAGGCGATCAGCCCGCTCGACTTGTCGACGTACTCCTTGATCCCCTCCGCGGCGGCCTTCGCCGCCGCCCCTTCCCATTTCCCCGCCATGGCCTGGGTGATTTCCGGCGTGAAACCCCGAAAGCCCTGCTCCAGCCGGTTGCGAATGGACTCCCACCGCTGATGTAGTGCGACAACATCGTTGACCGACATCGCCTGCACTCGCTGATAGAGGTCATCGATATCTTCCGGATTCTTGTACGCGTTCTCCGGAACCTTCGGGGACTGGGTCTGCAATTCGGTTCCACCGCGCATGATTTCACCGATGCGGTTCCGTGCGATGGACGCGTCCGGGCTTTCGTCGCGCGAGCCGCTGTCGGGTGGGCCGGACTTCGACTGTTCGTACAGTGCGGCGCCGACCGCGATCAACAATGGTAGGCCCACGGTATTCCCCGATCAGTTCGACAGATTGCTCGTGTTTTGTGCATTGACCTCGTCTTGGGCGCTGATCCGGTCCACTGAGGTTTGGATCGTGTCGCGCATGAGGGTCAGTATCTCGATGTGCTCTTTCAGTGCTGAGTCGACGTCACCGTCGCCACCGATTGCCTTGGCGCCTAACATCTTCGCCAGCTCGTCCGCGCAGTCGAACTTGCCGAAGCCCCCTACTCGCGCCGCCATCTTCAGATCTTCGCGCAGGGTGACGTAGAGATCGATCTGACGATTGCAAGCATCGCGGCAACCTATTGCGACTGACCGGTCTAGACAGAGACGGCCGGCCTGGGCCTCGTCGGCGAGATACCGTCATCGTGACACCTCTTCACCTATCGACATAGCGAAGCCTTTCCGGTCAGCGCGGAAATGCTGAAACCAGCACTTCTGCAGCGTTCATAGCTCGGTCGCATGGAGGAATGCTCTTCGGTGAAGCGTTGAATACAGTTACTTGCAGTGCACCCTGGATGGCGGAGAAGACTAGATCACAGTCTTCGGCATCCGTATCGGAGGATTTTCGAAAACGAAATCCGTGCCGCCCACTGACATTAATCTCAATGACATCGATATTTTGGGGTTTGTTCTTTATCTCGTCAGCGGAATGGTTTGTGGACCACACCCCGAGAGAATAATCCCATTGAGACGGCTTATCGTGCCAAGAACAGACCTTCCACCCCGGCTCTTCGACACCGGCAACGCCTGATTTCTTCGTAGATGAGACCACGCCGATCTGTTGCAGTTGCTGATCCGAAACTTGCGTGCACGGATCCCAGAGTGCAGCCGTAGGCGCTGAGATGTCAGCTGTCGTGCTCGGAGCAGTCATCCCTCGCGTCTCCGTTCCGCATCCAGCGGCAACGAGCACCACCCCAGCGAGCGCCGCAACCGTAGCCGTCGTCCGTCGTCCCACCGATGCCTCCCGATCTGGGCCGTCAAATAGTCCCTGAGTCTATGACGCACTGAGGCGCGGGTCGGTTCCACCGGATTCGGTCCTGGTCGTGCACCGGGTACTTCCACAGTCTGCCCCGCGACCGGCTTGTGGAACGCCCTCTTCGCGCACCAGGACATAACAGGTCAGGCGTGACGACTCGCGGGAATCGCAGGCGGAACGAGGCATTCGTGGCTCTCAGATATCCGTGCGACACTGCCGCGATTACAAAACTCTCCTTAGGAGCGATGCCCAAAGGCCAGGCCAGACCACCCAGATCGCGACCTCCAGCGTCGCGTTTCCGTCCGTGCACAGTCAAATGGTGGTCGTTAGGCACAGAGCAACAGCCATAACACTATGTTCAGCAATGCAGCGCTCAGGAGGCGAGAGCGCTGGGATGGCGCGGGTCTGGTCCAGCTACGGCGGGAGTTCCGGTGCGGCGACGATTGCTGTTCGACAACGGTTCCTGCTGCCGCTCTCACGCCTGGTGCGAAACCTGCGCCGAACTCGCTTCGCCCACAAGCGCACCCGTCCCTGCCGGCGCTCAGCGATCTGGGTCGCGATGGTCGAGCCCGATCGTCGGATTGCTCGGTTGGTAAGTAGAAGTCGGTGTGCTGCCCGTTTCCATGTGGCGGACTGCCGCGACTTGTGCCGATACCGTGTGGGATGGCTCGAGAGGGTAGCAACGAGATCGGCTTCGTCCTCGTCTGGGATGGTCGCCGGGTCTTGCCGCGACGGATTTCGGATTTCGCAGAACCGGCTGGGCGTCACCCAACGTCATGACCGGCGGTCGCTGTCGTGCCGGCATCGCTCGAGCGTCTGTCGGCCGTCATTTCCGTGACGTCAGCTTTATCTGATCCGGATCAAGGGGCAGGCCGCGGGTTCGGAGTCGGTCCACCACCTGTTGGGTGTATTTGCGATCGGGGCGATAATGTCCGCTGACATCGGTGAGCAGGTCGAGTCTGCCCATGGTGGCCTTGAGGCTCCCGGCGCCGGCGACCGCTCCTCCGGCGGTCAAGCTCGAATGATGAATGTCCGTTCCGGGTAACGTGACCAGCAGGTTCCCTTCATGATCCATAACCCAGATCGCTCTACGTCGCCTGTCCAAGCGGTTACGGCCTGGTCTTCGTGTGTCGAGGAGTTCGCCCTTCGCGTTGTACAGCCGACCTTCGCGAATGTGGACAAGGAACTGCTTCCGTTGTTCTTCGTCGTAGTACCGTATGCCCGGCAGGAGTCGGGGCAGGAGTCGTCCTGGGCGCTCCTCACCGAGGTATCGGCGGTGCATCTCGGTTGTCAGCAGCGGTCGATCCAAGGTGTTTTCGCCCGGCGGGTACAAGCCCTTGGCGCCCAGATCTCCATAGCGGGGCTCATCGTTGATGTCGGGCCCAGCCCTGTTGTGCACATCGAACGCTCCAGCAGAGTCCCGATCGGTGTCGACTACGTGGCGGACGACGCCCAGGTCGAGTGTGCGGGAGTGTCGCTGATAATGTGTGGCAACTGTGCGCGCTCCCTCTATCGCGGCATTGACCACGCGGTGAGCTGCCTCACCTAATGCGCGTAGCAGGGGATTACCGGTAACGTCGTCAACCATCCTAGTTACGACGTCTCATCACTCTGCTCACAGGCATCTTTCTAGCAGGGTAGCTGGAGACGTTGTCAAGCCCCCTGGATCAGAGATTTCGGGCGGCCTCCTCACGTAGTACGACTCGGTCAGCCGGGCATCATGTCGGCCGGCAAGTCCCTTGCCCGCTCTAGATCGGTGACGGCCATCACCGCCCGGCCGCGCACCCTCGTGTGCGAGCCGAGCGTCATCGGGTTCGGTGGGGTGCGTTCGGCGGGAGTCGCAGGGGGCCGGATTTCCACGGCCGAGCGGCAGCCGCTGCCCGAAAACCCGGCCACGCCAACAACTCCCGCCACCGAACGTCACTAGATCGAGCAACCAGCCGAAGCGCTCACCTTCACTGCCGCCATAGGACATCCCACGGCGCCGAAAACTTGTCGCTTCGGTGTCGGGAGGGTGCGTCCTTCCCGACGTTCACATGTCCGGATCATCCTCCCGCCGGTCAGCGGCAAGCCGTTGCTCCGTGCCTGGCCCACCGATACGCCGACGAGTTCCGGCGGGTTCCGGCGCTCCGGCGCAGGTGATGATCGATTGCACAACGGTGCTGACGTACGGACGGAACGTATCGCGTGGTGGGACGACCCATCGTCGATATCCGGTGTTCTCGTCGCCGGGGGAGGGCAGCACGATCTCGCCGCCGTCCGGGACGATCGTTGCGGCTGCCCGCAGTAGCGCGATGAAGATGTCGCCGTCGCTGGCGAGTGTGTTGTGATCGGGTCTGGTGAGGAGCGTCCAGCGGCCGGAACCGTGGCCGATGACGGGTCCGAGTAGGTATTGCTCAGCGAGGTCGGCGTGGACCGATCTGCCCAGCCGTTCAGGGACGGATCGACGAGCATCGCAAGGGGATCCATGACATCCTCGCCAACACGGCCGCTATCGCCGGGTTGCTGGCGGCGGTCACTCCGCCACCGATCGACGCAATAGCGTTAGGGGTGGCGCTCGTCGCGGGGGCTGGGGCGCTCGCGCTCGACCTGACCGATGCGGAGATGAGGAACGATCTCCTGCATGGCAGCTTGCCGGAGAAATTAAGTGCTGGGATGACGATGTCCGGCGACGCGTTGGGTTTGATCCCCGGTGCGGGAGCACTGGGCAAGGTCGGGAAAGTGGCAGCACTCGGTGATGCTGTGGGCGACGTGGGCAGACTCGAGGGCATGGCGCGCGCATGGACCGAAGCGGCGCACAACCCCGGAATCGTCGATAAGTTCGTGACAGAACACAACATCGGCAACGTGACAGACGTCCTGAACAACACGGGACTGACGTCGGGGACGCACCGGTTGCTGCAGCTCACCGGGGTGGAAGGAGCGCACGGCATTCCCGATCCCGCTGTCGCGCTGACTGTGTTCAAAAGGGCACAAACGTCCATAACGGGACTTGTCGGTTCAGGTATCGAGGGACTGATTTCATGATGAATTCGACGAGTCCCGGCCCCAGGCGCATGATCGCGGCTGACATACCAGCGGGATATCATGACATGCCGCTGTCCGATATCGACGGCATAATGACAGTGTCGGAATCGGCAATCAGGGCAGTAGTCGCCGACGATCTGAAGGAATGTGTACCGCAGTTGATCGGGACACTGAAGTACCTGCTCGAAACGTTGGCGACAAAGAACGCTGTATATTGCGGGATCGGCAGACATGTTTCCATCGACGGCCAACCCGCAACCTCATGGCTCACGATTTCGTCATTGAATTATGGCGCAGCACAGAATCCGCGCCTGGTCGTTCGTGAACTCGCGCAGTCGAGATTATCGGAGGAAATTCCGTGGGTTGTGGAGCCTATTGATATCGCCGGGCGTCCCGCGCTGCTCTCCGAGAGTATACGAACCTATCCCGCACCGGATATCCCAGCTGCGCGGGCAGAAGGCGATAACGTCTCGCCCTTTCAGATCGAGGTGCTGCTGCCGTCGGAGGACGGTACGAGTATCGCCGCGGTCGAACTCTCGACGGCCTCGGTGTCGCACGGTCCCGAGTATCGCTCGATGGTATTGGCGATGGCCGCATCACTCGAATTCAGAGCGTCGGATTCCGGATCGGGGAGTCTGGATCTATGACAGCTGATGTCGGCAGTGGCTTGAGCGAGCAGGCCGAATCCGCTGCATGTACCTCGACGCGTGCTTCGGATTGGCCGGCTACCAGGGCTGAGCTGCGGAAAAATACCGCCTACAGCTGGGCTGTTCTGCTGGTCGGCTTGATTTGTATGCCGGTGACCGTTGCGCTGCTGAACCTTTACGACAAGCCTGGTACGCATGGCTTGCGCAAGCTCGGCTCGCTCGCCGCCCAAGTATCGGGTGTCGTATCCATATTGGGCACAATTTTCGGGATTGTCGTTGTCTGGATGAATCACCGACGCAGGAGGGTCTTACGCCGTCATCCGTGGACTCTCCGGCGCATCACCTATATCAGAGCGGGTAGGTACGAATGGGTGACTCTTCTCGGGCAGCAGGGTGAGATCGGTTCGACGCTACTTCTCAGCACATGGACGAAGGATATCGGAAAGCTCGTCGACCACAGCACTCGGGAAATCTGGTTCGCGGGTGATCCCCTCGAATGTGGAGTGATCTCCAGGCGGGGCGGAGCCGACCTCGGATTCGCATACGTATCACGTCGGCGAAAACCCACGCAATACGCATTCAATGCTCCTTCTTCGACTGATGCTCGCAGATCGGTGCCGGCAGGGAGTTTCGACTCGACGCGAGACGGGCGCGGTCACGTGCTGATGCGGCCCGCGGCCGCGGCGGCGGATGCAGATCGCCACGGCCGCGAGGGTGACCCGAGGTATCCGTCGCCTCGCAGGCTGCGCCGAGCACTCGCCTTCGCGATCGACTGGGCATTGCATTTCGGAATAGCCGCGGCGATCCTCGTTCTGGGCAAGGGCAATATGCCGGCTTTCGGCGGCATCGCCGTCGGAGCGTGGCTGGCAAGTTCTTTCGCTGATCGAGTCCTCGTCCAAGGAGCATGGCATACCACCGCCGGGAAGGCTCTCTTCGGTCTATGCGTGATGCGCCCTGACGACGGCACTTTCCCGTCGTACGGCCGACTGACCAGAGTGTGGTTCATGGACTTGTATTTCGCTCTGATTCTGCCCCTGGCGCTGCTCGGAGGCGACGGGCCGAGTCCGGACCGCCTGAGCGACTACTTCCTGCCCCGCAGTACGAAGGCGTGATCTCATCGCACAGCCAGCAGGGCACCGGTGACTTCCGGACGAAGGCCGTAGAACACCCCGGAGGGTTTATGGCCATTCTTGTCCCAGCGCAACCTGCACCGGGTCGGGCAGATGCGGCCCGGTGGGTAACGCTTCCAGGGCTCGATGGATTCGCCGGAGGTGCGGTCCGAGGTCGGCGATCTGGGATACGGCTTCGGTTCGGGCGGTCGCGATCCGACCAACCGACCGGGTCGTGGTCACACGTGTCGCGATTGCCATCCAGCAGCGCAGCGAGACATCTGAAGGCACTGTGCGACAACGTATATGCTGCGTCGAACTCGGCTGCGCGAGCGGTCCCGGTAGCTCTGAGCTTCGTGGAACGGCGCGTGCCGAACTCCGTTCGACCGGGCGAGTGGTACCTGAGGCTGTCGCAGAATTCGGAGGGAACCGATCAGCCCCGCACTGCGTCAGAACAGATGAAAGAACGACGGCGAAGGCGGTCGCTGTGTGATCGGCGCAGTGTCAGGCTCTTCGGCGGGTGGTCGATTGTGGGCAGTCGCGAAATGGGAGGTGTTGTGGCCGAATTAGATCCGAGCCGTGCTGCGGAGAGCTTTGCGCAGCTGGCAGAAGATTTCGAGCGCCGGGCCGGGCGGTTTCAGCAGTTGCAGGAGCGGATGACGGCGCTCACGATCACCGAGTCCAGTGGGGGCGGTCGTGTGAGTGTCACCGTGGACAGCAATGGTGTTCCGACTGCGATCAACCTGTCAGCGAGGTCGCGCGGGCAGGATCCGGCGGTGCTGTCCGCCGAGATCATGTCCTGTATGCGACAGGCACAATCGACATTGCGTACGCAGGTCACCGAACTCGTGCAGCGCACCGTCGGCGCGGACGAGGCGGGTGCCGCGATCATCGATCAGTTTGCCCAGCGGTTTCCCGATCCAGAGTCGGACCCGGTCGCACCGTCCGAGTACTCCGCATCGCCGTCGTCGGGCAACACCCCACCATCGGCACCGCCCGCATCCTCCCCGGCGCAGCCGCCGACAGCTTCGGAATCGAGCCCGTCGCGGCCGCGCGATCGCAAACCTGACCGCGACCAGATCGTCGTCCCGGATGAACCGGACGCGGACGACGAGTACTACAACCGGAAGTCTTGGCTGATCTGACCATGGGCAATCCTGACGCGATCTCGGTCGATCCCGAAGAAGTCCGCAATCACGCGACGAACCTGCAGAAACTCATGCACAGCTTGACGCTGTCGCTCGAAGCCGCCAGCTACCTCGGCGCCGCAGACGATGGTTTCGGAGCGATCCCGCGGCCCTGGGTGAAGATGGTGCTGGACGACGATCACCGAAACACCATCGATGTGATCCGCAAACTCGCCGAGGACGTAGCGGCGTTGCCGGACAAACTCATCACCGTCGCGACGACATTCGACGACAAGGACGGCGCCTTCGGCGCCTCGCTGACCGAACTGCACGGGAGGATCGCCGACGCGTCCGGAGGTTCCAAGTGAGCACGCAGATCGGTAACTGGATCAACGAGAACACTCCCGGCTTCGACGATCGGAAGAAGCCCGAGGGCAACCCGCTGATCGCCGACGGGACCGACTACCGGGACGAGTACTTCCAGGAGACCGTCTTCTGGCTGCATGACATCGGTCTGAAACGGGATGAGGAGACCGGTCTCCCCGGATTCTTGTCCGGCACCATTGCGGGTGACGCCTGGGAGGCGTACGCGAATCTGCGGAACGCCAAAACATTCGAGTCGATCATGGGTGGCATCGAGGTAGGCGCGACCGCATCCGACGCTTGCT
Source organism: Nocardia sp. NPDC049190 (assembly GCF_040648115.1). Lineage (NCBI taxonomy): Bacteria > Bacillati > Actinomycetota > Actinomycetes > Mycobacteriales > Nocardiaceae > Nocardia > Nocardia sp. NPDC049190. Next base: position 261,923 of record NZ_JBEZDE010000006.1, on the reverse strand, counting down.
ACGATCCATTCGGGTTCGCGGGCGACCTGATCGCCGGATGGATGCTCACGCACGCCGAGCCGTACCGGAAAGTTCTGGACGCGTTCGCTGGAAACGACAAGATGGTGCAGGCGTACTCCGAAACCTGGGGCAGGATCGCCCAAGAGCTGACCGGCATGAGCGTGACGTGGCAGTCGGGGGTCGAGGCCGATATCGCGACGTGGACCGGTAAAGCTGGCGACGCCTACCGAAGCCGTGCCGGCGATCTGATCGATCAGATCGCTGGGGCAGGTGGGGTAGCGGCAAGTCTCGGCGAGACCATGGAAATCGTGTCGAAGATCGTCAAGGCGTTCCGAAAACTGGTGCAGGACATCCTGACCAGTTTGGTAGGGGCGCTGATCGGGTACACCATCGAGCTCGCCTTGACCGCGTGCACCGCGGCCCCCCATGTCGTCAGTGCGGTGCTGCTCAGATTCGGGCGCGACAGTATGAAAATCTCTGCGTTGCTGGTCGAGATGGCTGGAGCTTTCAAGGATGTGCATGCGCTCGCCCAGGCTGTTACCGCTGTCATCTACGCCGTCCTGGGTAAGCAGAACCAGCCCGCGCAAGCGTGACATCTGCGTTGAGCGGTTCGCACGGGCAATTTCTTGCGAATCGCCGGCGCCTACTGAGGAGTGACTGCACATCGTGAGCAATGAGCAACGGCCGAACGCACATGTCGGCGCCCCCGAGAACCGGTCATGCGCGTCGCCGCCACCGGCTGGGCACGCGAGCGTCGGTGGTCCGCCACAGCCGCACGAATACGGCGGACCGATGCGGAACAACACATTTCAACCACAGCCGCCCGGTGCGCCCGAGGTCTACGTCTATCGCGGCACGGCTCATTACGTGCCACCGCCACTGCGCACCGTCGGGATGCCGAGACTTCGGTTCGCGCAGGACGCCGAGCGATACCCGGTAGACGCTTATCGGCCTGAGCCAGGTCGAACCGGAATTATGGTCTACGCCTCCTACTTCCGGTGGTGGGTCCTAGCGCCCGCCTACGCGGCGGCCGGGCCGCGAATTTACGTGAACGGCAATGAAGTACCGAACACATCCTGGGGCGTCACACACGTACCCGTCATTCCCGGGCTCTACCGTGTCGAAGTATTGACGCGGCGACCGCACTGGTTCTTCCGAATCTTCTTCAAGTCGTGGTATTCCGATATGGGACCAGCCGAGACGGTCGTCCCAGTCGAACCCGGATATCAAACACAAGTCCACTATCGCTCTCCAGGGTTCCATCTCCTGCCAGGCGCGATCGCCCCGCACCCCCCGAGGTGGCCGGGACTGAACTGGATCCGCTTCAGCTGGGTGGTCTTCGGCGCGTTGATCGCTCTGATGGTGTTCGGGGTGGTGATGAACATCCTCGACTGAGCCGCCATTGTCGAAGCGGCATTCGGCCAGGCGGGTTGGACGCGTCGACATGCCTGCCGCCGCCCGTGCGCGACAGCCTGTGGTGCGCGGTATTCAGGCGGTGACACGCGTGGAAGCGGCACCAGTGGTCCTTCTTCGATGACGTCGCGGCAGCGGATGCTGGATTGACGTGCACTCAGGACATACCGTCGGCGACGGCGATGAGCTAGCCGACCCGCAGATCAACCAGTGCGCACCTATCGCTGCGTTGCCGGAGCGCCGATTCACCTGCGCGGGACATGCAGGCGTTGACCGGGAACGCAGGAGAGACCAGCTACGGCGGGACTACGGAGGGCGCTTGGGGCACGGCACATCCGACACGGCGGCGCGAGCGCGACCCACGGTCGGGAGAGCAGCGGTAAGGGTCGCCGAGGATCTCGACCGTCCCGCCATCACCGGCGACGGCGGTTTCCGCGACCTATCTCGGCGTCCGACATGACGATGTGGCCACCGGCCCTGGTGGCCACGACCGCGATCGTTCCCGGTGGCGGAATCGCCGATCCCGGCTAAGATCCTCGGTCGAACCTACTGGTCGGTTGGCCGATGGTTGGTGTCGGTAGGTGAGAAAGGGACCGTGCACACGCTATGACCACGCTCCAGCGAACGAAAATTGCCCCCGGGCGCCCGCCCCTAGTCTCTGGAAAACAGCCGCTCGTCGGTCATCTTCCCGAATTCCTCTTGGCGCCCGAGCGCGTGCTCTGGCGCGGTCAGCGCCAACATGGCAATATCTTTCAGCTCGCTGTGCCGGGTGCCGATGTCGTCGTGTTACTCGGCAAGCGCAATAGTGAGTTCTTCTTCAAAGAAACCGACAAGCGCCTTTCGATCGCGGATGCCTACCCCTTCTTCACCCGAATGTTCGGCTCCGAATTCTATTTCATGGGCAGCGTCGAACAATGGAAGAAGCAGCGTGACGTGGTCCTTCCTCGATTTCAGGGAGGGCAGATCGCCGACTACATTCAGGTCATGGACCAGGAAGCCGCTCGCTTCGTCGAATCACTGGGCGACCGAGGCGAATTCAATCTGACCGAAGAGTTCGGCGTCCTGGTCATGCGCATCGCGGCCCACGCCTTTTTGGGGCCGGCGATCGCCGACGATCTGGTGGCCGGCGACTTCTTCGAGGAATTCCGTAAGTTCAGTATGGGGATGAGCTTCTTCCTCCCCGACTGGCTGCCTGTTCCGCGTACCGTCAAGAGCAATCGAGCTCGTGACCGGCTACGGCAGTCGCTCGGCGAAATGATTCAGCAACGGCGACGCGCTCCGATCGATCCGCCGGACTTCTTGCAGCATCTGGTCGAATCCGTCTATGCCGATGGCACCCGGGTGCCCGACAATGTCCTGGTCAATTTCGTGCTGATGTTCTGCTGGGCCGGGCACGAGACCACCACCGGGCATTTGTCGTGGGCCTTGGCCGATCTCATCGAACATCCCTCGGAACTCCGTCGTGTGCGGGCCGAGGCCGAGCACTTGCTGGCCGCCGACCAGGTGGATCTGAGTGGGGTCAGAGGCATGCGCTTCACTTATGACTGCCTGCACGAAACCGAGCGTCTGCACCCGGTGGCCTATATCCTCGCCCGGCAGGCGCAAGAAGAGTTGGACATCGACGGCTATACGATTCCGCGCGGAGCGTTCGTCTTCACCAGCCCCGCCATCAGCCATCGACTGCGGGAGACCTATCCGGAAGCGACCGAGACCTACTGGCCGGACCGATACTCCCAGCCCGGTGGCAGGTCGGCCCGGGGTTCGCTCATCGGCTTCGGCGCGGGCGCGCACCGTTGCCTGGGTACGCATTTCGCCTATCTGGAAATGCAGATCATTGTGGCGCGACTGGTCGCGGAATTCGAATTGGAGCTGGTGCACGGCATGCCGAAGCCGATGTCCGGCGCGGGCACCACCAAATGGCCCGCCAACCCGTGCGCCGTGCGGTACCGCCGCCGAAGCTGACCGATCCCGCCAGGCGTAGAGCGCATTCGACGAGACACAGGACGTATCGACGTGAAAAATTTCGCGGGCAAGACCGTGGTCATTACCGGCGCCGGCGCGGGCATCGGCCGATCCATGGCGGTGGAACTGGCGCGCCAAGGGGCCCGGCTGGCGTTGTCCGGCCGAAGTATCGCCAATGTGGCCGAAACCGCCGCGCTCTGCGAGAAGGAAGGCGCGAAAGCGCGTGCCTATCAGGTCGACGTCACCGATCGCGCGGCCGTATTCACCCATGCCGATCAGGTGCTGGCCGATTTCGGCGCGGTGAATCTGGTCGTCAACAATGCCGGGGTCTCGATGACTGCCAATGTGGCGGAGCTGGACATCGAGGATTTCGAATGGATTGTGAATATCAATTTCTGGGGCGTGATCTACGGAACCAAGGCCTTCCTGCCGCACGTGATCGCCTCCGGTGACGGGCATATCGCCAATATCTCGAGTATGTTCGGCCTCGCCGCTTGCCCCAGTCAAAGCGCGTACTGCGCGACGAAATTCGGTATTCGCGGCTTCACCGAAGCTCTCCGGCAGGAGATGAAAATCGCCGGCCATCCGGTGGGTGTCAGCAGCGTGCATCCCGGGATGGTCAAGACGGGAATCGCCTGGAAAGCACGCGCCGGCAAGGACCATGACCGCGATGCCCTGGCAGCCAACTTCGACCGGCTGGCGAAGACCTCCCCGAATTCAGCGGCAACCACCATCATCGATGGCATTCGGAAAGATCGCGCGACCATCTTGGTGGGCGCCGACGCCAAAGTGATCAACTGGCTTCCCCGACTTTTCGGGTCCGGATATCAGCGCATCATCTCCGCCCAGATGAAGAACCACGTCTAGCACTTCGGCTGTAGTTCGTCCGTCGGCCATCGCCCGATCATCGCGGATCTACCAGTGTATTCCCGGCACTACGCGCGCAATGCGCGCCGCGGGCCCGGGGAGGGCCATAAGCGGCATGATCACCGGGGCGAGCGCAGCGAGGGGACTGGGCATCTGCCGTGCATCCGGCCTGGCGGGCGCCTCATGAACGGTCGCGGAGTTCGTGCTGCGTTGCGCCGCAGGGGATTCCCCGAAGAGGCGGAAACCCTGGTGCATGATGTGGCGTTTCACCGACGGCATGAGCAGCTCCACCGCTTGGGCGAAGGTGCCGACCGGGGTATCGATGCGATGGGGGCGGTCCTCCAGCGCGCGGATCACGAGGGCGGCGGCCTGGTCCGGGTCGGGGACCGGAAGCGCGCGGTACAAATCGGTCGGCGCAATCATCGGCGTGCGCACCAGCGGCATCCGTACCGAGGTGAAGGTGATTCCGGCATCGCGGTTCTCGACCGCCGCGATCTCGCTGAAGTTGTCCAGCGCAGACTTGCTCGCCACGTACGCGGCGAATCGGGGCACCTTGGTTTGCACCGCGATCGAGGAGATATTGACCACGTGCCCGAAGCGGCGTTCCCGCATCGACGGAAGCAGCCCGAGGATGAGCCGCACCGCGCCGAAGTAGTTCACCGCCATGGTGCGCTCGAAATCGTGCATTCGGTCGGTCGAGTTGAGCACCGAGCGGCGGATCGAGCGGCCCGCGTTGTTCACCAGGTAGTCGACGTGGCCGTGGTCGTCGAGGACGCATCGCACAAGTTTCTCGACCGCCTCGGAGTCGGTGATGTCGCATGGATAGGTGTGTGCCACACCGCCTTCCGCGCGCACCGCGTCGGCGGCGGCGGCCAGGTCGTCGTGGCCGCGGGCGACCATCAGCACGGTGGCGCCGCGGCGGGCGACCGCGTGTGCGGTGGCCAGCCCGATGCCGGAAGAGGCGCCGGTGATCAGGACGACCCGGCCCGCGAGCCGATCACCGGCGAACGATACGCGGCCACGCTGGGGATCCAGATGGTTGCGCCAGTACTGCCATAGGCGCTCGGCGTAACTGTCGAACGACGGCACGGTGATGCCCGCGCAACGCAGTTGGGCGCGGGTCGAGTCGCTGATGAACTCGGCCGAGAACGACGTGTGCGGGGCGACCTCGGCTGGAATGCCGAGTTGTGCCAACAGGAAATCGCGCACAGCAGGAACACCGGGCAGGTGCGCGAGTCCGCTGAGTGCGAGTCCGCTGCCGGGCACCGTGCCGGTGCCGGTCGGTGCACCCGCTGCCGCGGCAAGTGCGGCGTACACCTCGCTGAACGGCTGCGGGTCCGGGTTGACCAGGTGAAAGGTGCCTCCGTCCAGGCCGGGGCGGCGGATCAGGTGGACCATGGCGGCGCAGACGTAGTCGACCGGAACGATATTGGTCGCACCGAGATCGGGCAGCGGCATCGGTAGGTCGGCCGGTAGCGCGCCGAGCTTGGCGATGGCGGCGAAGAAGTAGTACGGGCCGTCGATCTTGTCCGTTTCGCCGGTGCGGGAATCGCCGACGATGATCGCGGGCCGGTACACCCGCCAGCGGACGCCACGCGACTCCCGGACGAGCTGCTCAGCGGCGAACTTCGTCCGGTGATACGGGGAGGTCAGCTGCTGTCCGAGGTCGAAGTCCTCCTCGAAGAACTTGCCTTTGTGATCGCCGGCCACGGCGACGGAGGAGGTGTGGTGCAGCACCGCGCCCAACTCGCGGGCCAGTGCCAGGACCGAGCGGGTGCCCGCGACGTTCGCGGCGTGCGCGGTGTCCTCATCAGCCGTCATGTCGTAGACGGCGCCCAGATGGATGATGTGGTCGGCCTGCGGTGCTTCGCGGGCCAGGCCCAGCCCGTCGGTGGTGAGGTCGCCGATCAGCGCGAAGACACGGGTGCCGCCGCGCCATCTCGTGGTGAGCTCGGTGAATTTCGCCAGCGACGTCTCGCGCACCAGCACGTGCACGATCGCCTCGGGATCCTGATCCAGGAGGTCCTGCACCACCCGTCGGCCCAAGAATCCGGTACCGCCCGTCACGATGTAGGAAACCATCGCACTCTCCTGCCGTTCACTCGAATCGTGTTGTCGCACAAGTTATCCGGCATGCGGCGGTGGATGCGGACAGCGTCGAATCAGCCCCGGTGACAGTCCGTCGGGCCGAGAGCAGGAACCTCTTCGTCCTGACTTGTTACTGAAGAGTAACTGAGACTGTGGAACGCCGGCAAGCGATCGTTATCCGTTCGAGTTGTGGCGATGGTCACCGTCTGTGCAGGTCAAAGGGTGTGTGTGACAAGTATTTCCAGTTACCGGCATTTCGGTCGAAATTCCAGTAACCGGTGAGCATTCGGCGGTTTACCTGTGCTCTACGCGGGTGGACGGTGCGTGCAACGTGGGCTTGTCGCGCAGGAACGCCTCGAAGGCGTCCAGATCGATCGGACCGACTGTGGTACCGGCGCCGTCGGTGAAGACCGTGAAACCGTCGCCGCCAGAGGCCAGGAAGTTATTGGTGGTGATGCGGTAGCGGGCGAACGGGTCGAGCGGCTGTCCCGCGACACGCACGCTGTCCGCGATCACCTTCGAGCCGGCGGGGGCCGTCCGGGAATAGATATAGGTGAGGCCGGCGGGGGACAGCAGGGTGGGATTGCTCGCATCCGCCCACTGCTGCTCGAGCAGGCGAAGGATTTGTGTGCCGGTCAACGTAAGAGTGACCAGTTGGTTGCCGAACGGCTGAACGGTGAAGAGGTCGCCATAGGTGATCGGGCCCGCCCTCAGGTCGGCGCGCACACCGCCAGGGTTCATGAAACTCGCGACGGCCGCGCTCGGGCTCGCGGTTGTCGACAGCATGGCATCGGCGATCAAGTCGCCCAATGATGAGGTGCCGGCCGGTCTCGGCTCGCGCGGGAGGGCGTCCGCGCTCGCGCCGACCACCCGGCCTGCGCGCGGGCGGGACTGCTCCGTAAAGAAATCGATCAGTGCGGTCGTCGTGGCGTCCGGTGTCACCTCGCGCGTCACTACTCGATTGACCGCGAAAGCTCGCACGCCATCGGCGCCGAAGCGCAAGCTGATGTCGGTGATGAGCCGTCCATACGAGGCGGCCTGCGTAACAGCTTTGCCCCCGATCGTGCACACGTAGGGTTGATGACTGTGACCGGTGATCACCGCGCGGACCGCGGGGTCGAGCCGGTCGACCAACTCGGTGACGTTCGAAGTGATGTCGGCACACCCGTTGTAGTCCAGCGGCGTACCCTGCTCGGGCCGCTGGGCGCCGCCATCGTGCACCAGTGCGACGATCGCCTCCGCGACTGCCGCCTTCAGATCGGGCACGTATCGGTTGACCGCGGCGGCTTCGTCGCTGAAAAGGTAGCCGCGAATGCCGGTGGGCAAAACGATATTCGCCGTGTCGGTGGTGACGGTCCCCACTATGCCGATCTTGTGCTGGCCCACCTCGAGTAGCACCCATGGGCGGAGCCTGGGCGGGGCGTTGCCCTGCGCGTCAACGACGTTCGCGGCCAGATAGGGAAACCTCGCGCCGGTGAACGGCGTGCCGGGCGAGCACCCCTCCATGGCGCAGCCGCCCTGCTGGACGCGAGTCAATTCCAGCATTCCGTCATCGAATTCGTGATTGCCCACCGAGGAAGCGGCCACCCCGATGTTGTTCAACAGGGTGATTGTCGGCTCGTCGTGGAACAGCGCGGAGACCAGGGGACTGGCTCCGATGTTGTCTCCGGCTGCCACCACCGCGCTCGCGTGATAGGCGGTCTTCAACCGAGCGAGGTGGGTCGCGAGATAGGCCGCCCCGCCCGCGTCGTGCCCCGCGATCTGCCCGGTCGATCCGCCCGGAGGCGATAAGTTCCCGTGCAAGTCGTTGAATCCGAACAGGTGCACCTCATCGGCTCGCGTCACAGGCAGGTCGTTCGTCGAGACCAACGGCGCGACCCTCGGCGTCGTCGAGATGGCAGGGCCGCCGCCTGGATCAGGGATACCGCACCCTCCGAGCAGCGCCGCCCCGACCAGACCGGCGAGAACACTGGCGATGCGACGGCGCGCCCTCATGTCATGACTGTCTCACGCCCCGTCCATTGCCGCATGATATGGTCGTCCGAATCTTGCACCCGCCGAACGAGATCTGGCGGCGTTGCGGTTCGCTGTTGTATCGGGCGGCTCGCTGAGGGCGTTTTGATCGTGCCGCCGCGCTGCGGGTGCCTACTGGGCGGCGGGAAACTCCTCGGCCAGTTCATCGAAGACCGCGGTGTTCAGCGCGAACGCTCGCTGTCCCTCGTCGAGTACGCGGCGGCGTTCCAGATCGTCCAGCGGTAGGCGGTCGAGCAGGCCGCGGTACTGGCGTTTGAACGCCGCCGGGTTGCCGAGGCCATCGAAAACGTAGAAGCGCACACCGTCGCCGCGGTGTGGCAGGTTCCACAGCTTCTCCGCGGTGCAGCGGATGACCTGTCCGCCGGACAGATCACCGAGGTATCGGGTGTAGTGATGGGCGATGTAGCCGGCCGGCCAGTCACGGGCGCACTCGTCGATGCGCGCGGCGTAGGCGACGGTCGCGGGCAGCGGTTCGAGACCGTCGCGCCAATCGGGGCCGAGTAGATGGCTGAGGTCACACTCCAATTCAGCAGTTCGGGCGAGTTCGGGCCGAATGAAAGGTCCGGCGAGCGGGTCGCGGACCAACTGGTCCCAGCGTCCCTCCAGCGCCCGGTAGATGAACCAGAGTTGGCTGGTGTAGCGGTGATACGAGTCGACGCCGAGCGCTCCACCGAGCATGTCACTCATGAACCGTGAGTTCTCCGCCTCCGCGTGCTGCCGCTCGGTGGCGCTGCGGATCTGCGTCGAGAACGGTACTGCCTCCGCCATGCCCGAACCACCTCACCTCATACCGGAGTGGGCTACCTCGACCAACGCGATAAGAGGGTACCGGGTGGACAGGGGGCCGCGCGGGATGTTGCCGCGCACGGTCACCGGACGGGTACCGACCGGCGGCGACGCCGCACGATCGGGCGCCGCACCGAGCCGAACCGCCGGAGTATCCGTGGTCGACGGGCGGTCCGGTCGAACCACTCGCCGAGGGTGACACCAGCCGCCAGCGCGCAGCCGACGCCGAAGGCCGCGAGCAGCTGATTGGCTCCGATCAGCAGTTCGTCGTTGAGCAGGGCGTACAGGCCGCGATACACCTTGAGTCCCGGTAGTAGCGGGGTGATGCCCGCGACCGCGACGACCAGGGGCGGAGTCAGTGCCCGGCGTGCCATCAGGCCACCGGCCAAGCCGACCAAGGTCGCTGCGACGCCGGAAGAGATCAGCGGACCGAACCCGGCTTGCTGGGCGAGCAGGAAACAGATGGTGCCGGCGGCGCCGCTGCCCGCGGCGGCGGCGAGCGCGCGGCGTTCGGCATAGCAGGCGAGCGCGAACGCCAGGGCCGCGACGGCGCCCGCCACGATCTTCATCGGCAGGTCGGTGATGTCGTGGGCGGAGGTGAGGTAAACCGGCGGCACGGTGGCGTCGACGAGATCGGCGACGCGCAGCGCGAGCACGATGCCCGCGATGATGCCGCCCGTCATCATCATCACCTCGAGCATGCGGGCGGTCGCGGTGATGGGGGCGCCGGTGATCGCATCCTGCACCGAGCCGACCAGTTGTAATCCACTGAGCAGCACAGTGATTCCGGCCGCGATGATCAGGGTCGGGTCGACGTCGATGTTCAGCCGCACGGCCAGCGTAGCCAGGACGAGAGCGGGCACGGCCGCGATCGCGCCGCCGACCACATGCTGGAAGAAGAACGGTAGGCCGTAACGATTCAGCACGCGGTTGGTGCGGTCGATCGCCGCGGTGCTGGCGAAACTGATCGCGGCGACGATCGCGCCGCCGCCGAGGAGCGCGGCGATCGCCGCGGCCAGGAGCGACCAGGCGAGGGTGGCGGTCCACCGCCGATACGGGTGCGGCGCCGAGGTGATCGCGTCGAGTGCCGCGCGTGCCTGGTCCGGCGGGACCACTTTCGTTCGGATCCGGCGGGTCAGCCGGTCCACCGCCGCGAGCCGGGTGAAATCCAGGGCGCGGTAGTGCACGATCCGCATGGTGCTGGCCGGTGGCAGTTGCGGTCCGCGGTCGGCCCAGATCCTGATGGCGTCGTAGGTGACGTCGATGCTGCAGCGCGACAGGCCGTAGGTGGCGGCGATGAACCGCACGGTGGTCGTGGTGTCGACGACGCCGGTGCCGGAGGCCAGCACCACTTCGCCGACCCGGACCGCGAGATCGAGGACCTCGGCGACGCGCGCGTCGTCGGTGAGATCGATCGGCTGCAGAGGTGTCGGCGCGGCGACGATGGTGTCCGCGGTCGCCTGGCGGTCCGCGACGAGCAGTCCGACGGCCTGGCTGACCACCGGAATCCGCCGTGCCCGCCGCAGTCGCAGCCCGCGGCGCCAGCCGAGGTGATCCACCCGCTCGGCGGTGACGTCGCCTCCCGAAAATGTGTCAGGACCCATGGGCGCGAACCTAGTCACCCGGCGGGCACTCGGCATCCGCAGGGTCCGGCCCGGTGCGTCGATGCAGCCCAGACTCTTGGGCCGCCCCGGTATTCGTGGTAGAACTTGTTCTAATTTCGGCGATGGGAGTGGGTACCGTGCGGTACGGAATCGTATTGTTCACCAGCGACCGGGGGATCAGCCCGGCGGATGCGGCGGTGGCCGCGGAGAGTGTCGGCTTCGACACGTTCTATGTGCCCGAGCATACCCATATCCCGGTGGTCCGCGCGGCACCGCATCCGCGCACCGGTGACGCGAGCCTGCCCGACGACCGGTACCTGCGTACCCTCGACCCCTGGGTGGCGCTCGGCACGGCGGCCGCCGTGACCAGTCGCATCGGCTTGGCCACGGCTGTGGCGCTGCCCGCCGAACATCACCCGATCACGCTGGCCAAGACGATCGCCTCACTGGACCATCTGTCCGGCGGTCGAGTCAGCCTCGGTGTCGGATTCGGGTGGAACACCGACGAACTCGCCCACCACGGTGTGCCCGCGGGCAAGCGCAGGACCGTACTGCGCGAGCACCTGGACGCCATGCGCGCCTTGTGGACGGAGGATGAAGCCAGTTTCGATGGAGAGTTCGTCACCTTCGGCGCCAGCTGGTCGTGGCCGAAGCCGGTACGCAAGCGGATCCCGGTGCTGCTCGGCGCCTCGGGCACGGAGAAAACCTTCAGGTGGCTGGCCAAGAACGCCGACGGGTGGATCACGACTCCTACCGAGGACGATCTGGAAGGGAAAATCGGCCTGCTGCACCGGATGTGGCGCGAATACGATCGCGCGGACACGCCGGAGATTCTCGCGCTAGCGCCGCAGCACGACGCGGCGCAGCTGGCGCGCTGGGCCGACTTCGGTGTCACCGAGGTGCTCTTCGGGTTGCCGGACAGTTCGACCGACGACGTCCGGGCCTACCTCGCACAGCTGGCGGCAGAACTGGGGATCGAGACATCCCGGTGACGCGCTGAGTGCACCACCGGGATTCGCACGTCAGCCTCGCCTGCGGGCCACCACCAGGCCCGCGATCACGCCGACAACGACGACGGCGCCCGCGCCGAGCCCGGCGACGAGAAGCCATTTCGTCGCCGGCCGGGTGGTCGCATCGTCGGTCGGCGCCGCCGCGGTGTGCAGACCACCGTTCGCTTTGCCCACGCCGCTGGCCTTCTCGCCGAAGACTCCGTCGTCGATGCCGGCGGAGTACACCGGTCCGTTCTCGCGCGCACCGCCGACGGTGAGATCCAACTGGATGGGCACCGGTGCGGCGTCGCCCTTCTCGGTAAAGGTGGAACCCAGCTTCACCGCAAGGTAGTACCAGCCGGCGACCGACTCTTTGCGGGCGTCGAGGCCGGTGGCGGTCCGGTTGGCGTAGCGGATCGGGACCGTTGTCATCGGCTTGTTCGACGGCAGGACGTGATCGGTGCCGGTGTAGGCGCCGAAGTCCGAGTCGATCTCCTGGCGGATCGGGCTGTAGAGCGCGGTGCGGATATTGGAGACGTTGTCCAGACCGCGCGCGCCGTTGCCGCCGAAGCGCACCTGGTAGGCGAGGCCTTGACCCCAATCCAGCCGGACTCGGTAGAACACGAACTCGCCCGGCCGAAGAGTGTCGGTATACCGCCCGCTTCCGGTGAGCGGCGTCGCCACATTGAACGAACCGCCGCCGATCACCGCCGTGCCGGAGCCGGTCTGCTCGGCGAAGGCCGTCGGCGGGGCAGTGGCGGCAGGCCCGGGATCGGTTGCGGTGGGCTCGATTCCGACCAGCAGCTCGAGGGGCAGCCGCTCGGGGACACCGGTGGAGACTTTGTCCCAGGTCAGCGCGAAATAGTAGCGGCCGCCGCCGCGGCACTTGTCGGAGTTCGCGCTGCCGGTGCGCTCCTTGGTCGCGCCGTCCCAGGTCTTGGCGACGGTCAGTGCCACACCGTCACTGGAACTGGTGCTCAATTCGGATTCGAAGACATGGCAGTCCTCGCCGTCCGCGCCGTAGACGCGCAGTTGGAGCGTATTCAGGTCCTCGGTCCCCGAGATGTTCGGCAGACGCGGAAACGATACGGTGCCACTGAAATAGGCGGTCGCCCCCGCGGGCACGTCCACCGCCCAGTATCGCTTCTCCTTCTGGCCGATGGTGTCGAGATACTGACCGGGTGTGACCACAGGGGCGGTCTGATAGCCGCCGGTGCCGGTGACGGGTGTTCCCGCGGCTTGGTAGTTGCGCAAGGCGGCGGCGCTGACGCGCGGCAGGATGCGTTCGAGTGCGCGGCCGTCGGCGGCGTCGGTGTAGGTGCCTCCGGTCGCCTGCGCCATGCAGGTCAGCTGGGCGCGGGCCTTGGCGTCCACCGCGAAGCCGATCGCGTGCATGATCAGGTCGATGCCGCGCTGCTTTACTTCTCGCGCGACCTCACACGGGTCCGGCGGGGCGCAGGTGTCGTCTCCGTCGGAGACCAGCACGACCGAGCGCGGGCCGGAACTCGGGAGCGCATCAGCAGCTTGGCGCAGGGCGGTGGCCATCGGGGTCCAGCCGCGGGCCTCGATCCGATCGACCGCGGAGGTGAGCGCCGTCCGATCGAGGGTGTCCGGGCGGTGTAGCACGTGCACGTCCCGGCATCCCGCGGTCTTTTCCGCCTCGGAGTTGCCCGTACCCGTGCCGTAGGTGACCAGCCCGACCCTCGACTCGGTGGGTGCGGCGTCGACGAACGTGCGGACCGCGGTCTTGGCGGCATCCATCATGGTGCCCGCCGGGTCCGGTCGTTGCATCGATCCGGAGGCGTCCAGGATCAGCATGGTCGGTGCATACTGCGGGGTCTGCTCGGAGGTACTCGGCTGTGCCGATGCGCCGGGAGCGACGAGCAGTGCACCGATCAGGCAGGTGGTGAGCATGGCGGTGAGTGTGATGAATCTCGGCATGGTCCTCGTCAATGGTGTATTGCCGGTATCGCACGGCGCGATCCAGATCAGTTCCCGGTGACCGTATTGCCTGACTACTTCCTGGCGCGACCCGGAACTGCCCCACCACGAGAAGTGGCCCGCGCGACGTGCTCGCGCGGGCCACCGAACCTGGCGAATCAGCGCAGGTCACGCCGGCGGAACGCGGCGACGCCGACACCGATCAGGAGCGTGGCGATGCCGAGTAGCCACAGCACCGGCTGGGCTCGGAACTGGGCGCCGGGCACCTTCGGCGGGTGCACATACGGCACCAGATCCACCATCCACTGGGGCAGCCCGTCCAGCGAGCCGACGAAGTAGAGCACCACCATGGCGCTGAGCACACCCCACGCGACCGGTGTGAATCGCGGTGCCAGACCGTACAGCGCCACCGTGATGCCCGTGAGCACCCAGACCGCCGGCAGCTGCACGGCCGCCGCGCCGAGTGATTGCGGCAATTTCCCAGCCAGGTCGCCGGTGGCGGCGCCGTACACGACACCGATCGCCGTGCCGGCGATCAGCAGCGCCGCCGCGGGACCGAGGAGCGCGAAACCGATATGGCTGAGCGTGTATCGGGCGCGGCCGACGGCGCCGGACAGGGTCGCCTCGACCCGCCCGCTGGACTCCTCGTCGTGCAGCCGCAACGCGGCGGAGATCGAGTAGGCGGACGCGGCCGCCGCGAGCATTGTGATGGCATAGGTGATGAACGATTGCTGCAATTGCTCCGAGCCACCCATCCTGGTGACCACGTCACGGATGGTGTCGCTACTGCCGAGCATGTCACCGACGCTGTTGACCGCACCGCCGATCAGCAGACCGTAGAGCGCGAATCCGATCGTCCAGGCCAGCAGCGTGCCGCGCTGTAGCCGCCAGGCCAGTCCGAGCGGGCCGGACAGGCCGGCTGTCGCGGACGGCGGCCCAGGGCGTTCGGCGAGCAGTCCCGAGCCGGTATCGCGGTTGCCGAGCAGCGCGTACGCGGCGACGGTCCCGAGTACCGCGACAGCGCACAGCGGGATCAGCACCCACCAGCGTTCGTTCGCGTACGGCCGGATCTGTAGGCACCATCCGATCGGCGAAAACCAGGACAGCACACCATTTCCGGCGTCGCCGACCGCCCGCAGTGCGAAAGTGGCGCCGAGCGTGCCGAACGCCACGCCACGGGCAACCCGTGCGCTCGTGCTCACCTGGGCGGCCACCGCGGCGAGGGAACCCCAGAGGAGACCCGAGGCGGCGAGCGCCGCGCCGAACGCGAGTGAGCCCGCGCCGGGCAGGTCGTTGCCGGCGAGCGACAACGCGCACACGATTCCGGCGAACAACGCGCCGGCATAGGTCATGATCAGTGCGGCGGTGAGCCCGGCATAGCGACCGATGCTCGTCGAGCCCACCAGTTCCGCGCGACCGGTCTCCTCCTCGACCCTGGTGTGTCGGATCACTGTCAACACCGTGGCGATCGCGATGATCGTGTACATGGCGCCTGCTTTCCAGGTGCCGATCGAGCCGAGCTCGGAGCTGAACACCGGGCCGTACATGGCCAGCAGCGCCGGGCTGTGGGCCGTGGTCGTCGCGAAGCTGTCCAGCTGGGCCTGGGAGCTGTACAGATCCTTGATGCTGGCGATCTGGATGGCGGGCATCAGACCGATCAGCAATGTCCACAGTGGCAGCACGATCCGGTCCCGCCGAAGGAATAGCCGCAGCAGGCTGCCGGTACCCGCGAAATTGCCGGAAAGGCCGAATGTCGGTGTCGCGGTGAATCGGTCGGCGGTGGTGGTCATGCTCGCACCCTCTCCCCGGTGGTCGCGGCGGACTCGGGTGTCCGGCCGTCGACGTGGTAGTGCCGCAGGAACAGTTCTTCGAGCGTGGGCGGCTTGCTGGTCAGGCTGCGCACCCCGGTGTCGCCGAGTACCCGAATCAGTTCGCCGAGGTGCTCGCTGTCGACCTGGCAGCGCAGGGTGGAGCCGTCCCACTCGATATCCTCCACGCCCGGGATACGGCTGAGATCGCCGGCATCGCCGAGCAATTCGGCGGTGATCGAGGTGCGTGAGAGGTGGCGCAGGTCCGACAGTGAGCCGCTCTCCACCGTTCGCCCGGACCGGATGATGGTCACCCGGTCGCACAGCGCTTCGACCTCGGAGAGGATGTGACTGGACAGCAGGACAGTGGCGCCGCGCTGCCGCGCCTCGTGCACGCACTCCCGGAAGACCTGCTCCATCAGCGGGTCGAGACCGGAGGTCGGTTCGTCCAGCAGCAGCAGGCGCGCGTCCGAGGCCAACGCGGAGATCAGCGCGACCTTCTGGCGGTTGCCCTTGGAGTAGGTGCGTGCTTTCTTGCGCGGGTCGAGGTCGAAGCGGTCGATCAGTTCCGCGCGGCGTGCCTGATTGCTGCCGCCGCGCATCCTGGCCAGCAGATCGATGGTCTCGCCGCCCGACAGCGACGGCCACAGCGTGACATCGCCGGGGACATAGGCCAGTTCGTGGTGGAGGGCGACGGCGTCGGCCCACGGATCTCGGTCGAGGAGTCGAGCTCGACCCGACGTGGCGCGCAGGATGCCGAGCAGCACCCGGATAGTGGTCGACTTGCCCGAGCCGTTGGGACCGAGAAATCCGTGGATCTCGCCCTCAGTCACCACGAGATTCAGTCCATCGAGCGCGGTGACATGGCCGAAGGTTTTACGGAGATCGTGGACTTCGATGATGCCGGACATCAGGTCTCCTTGGTGAATGTGTCCAAGATCGTTGAATCGCTGAGCAGGCCCTGAGTGTAGAACTCGAGGGCCGGAGGGGTGATCTCGTCGGATAACTCTCGAATTGCCTTGCGGTAGTCGATCTTTCCGCCGCGTTGCTGGCGCATCTGCATATACAGCAGAGTGGCGCCGACATTGAGCAGGGTCAGGTATCTGGCGCGCGCTGCCGGGTCGCGACTCGGTTTTGCCGTGCCCGCCTCGACCGCCAGTTGGAGGTATTCCTCCGCGTCGGAAACCATATGGTCGAACAAAGATTCCGCCAGCGGCCCGCCCGCCTGCAGGCTGCGCACCATGTAGGCGACGAGCGGTCCGAACGACTCGATCTCGGCGAGGGCGTTGAGCATGCCTTTCGCGACCGAAGGCGCGGTGGTCGCCTTGATCTTCTCGTCCCGGATCACGTAGAGCACTCGGTCGTCGCAGGCGGCGCGCAAGCCGTCCTTGGAACCGAAGTGATGGTTCACCAACCCGGGGGAGACGCCGGCGGCCGCGGCGATCGCGCGGACTCCGACCTGGAATCCGTGTTCGCCGAATACCTCGATCGCGGCGTCGCGGATGCGGGCCGCGGTGGTCAGATCGTCGGCGGATCCTTGCGAAACGGGCTGTTTGCTAAACACATGTTCAGTATATTAAACGTGCGTTCAAAGTCTAGCAAGGGGCAGTGTGCGACTTGTTACGTCAACGGTGTGCCGTCCACGCGCCGGACTATCGTCGGGTCATGACTACCGGCGCCGCGACCACGGCCGATCACCTACGTATTGCCTTGGACGGACCCTGGGCGGGTATCCGGGAAGAGGCCCGTATCCAGCTGGCCGGAGACGAGTTCGCCGGAGATCCGTCGCTCGACTTCGAGGCGGCGCGCGCGCGGGTGCTCGATCAGATGCGCGCCGTCGCCTCCCTGGGCTACGCCGAGCGGGGGTTCCGGCGGGAGAACGGTGGGACCAGCGAGCCGGGGGCGGCGGTGGTCGGCCTGGAGATGCTCGCCTACGCGGATCTGTCGCTGTGGGTGAAGGCCGGAGTGCAGTGGGGTCTGTTCGGTGGTGCGGTGGAGAACCTCGGCACCGACCGGCACCGGGAGTACATCAAGCGGTTGATCTCGTTGGATCTGCTCGGGTGCTTCGCCATGACCGAGTCCGGGCATGGGAGCGACGTCGCGAACCTGGAGACGACGGCGACCTACGATCCGCAGACCCAGGAGTTCGTCGTGCACTCGCCGACACCGTCGGCACGCAAGGATTACATCGGCGGCGCGGCCGAACACGCCAGGATAGCGGCGGTTTTCGCGCAGTTGATCACCGACGGCGAGAACCGCGGCGTGCACTGTCTGCTGGTGCCGATCCGCGACGAGAACGGCGCTGACCTGCCCGGCGTGACCACCTACGACGACGGACTCAAGGGCGGACTGCCCGGTGTCGACAACGGTCGCATCATGTTCGACCAGGTGCGGATTCCCAGGGAGAACCTGCTCAACCGCTATGCCGACGTCGCCCCGGACGGCTCCTACAGCTCCGAGATCGACAACCCGAGCCGACGGTTCTTCACCACGCTCGGCACTCTGGTGCGCGGCCGCGTGAGTGTCGGCGGCGCCGCGGCGGCCGGTGCGCGGGTCGCGCTGAGTATCGCGGTGCGATACGCACTGCAGCGTCGCCAGTTCGCCGACCCGGACACCGGTGTGGAGACAGTCCTGTTGGATTACCGCAACCACCAGCGCAGGCTGCTGCCCTTGGTCGCGAAGTCCTACGCGCTCGCCTTCGCGCAGAACGACCTGGTGCGGCGGATGCACCTGGTGCAGACCGGCCAGGATCTCGAGCCGGGCGCGCAACGCGCTCTGGAGAAGCGCGCGGCGGGACTGAAGGTCGCGCAGACCGAGCACGCCACCCGCGCCATTCAGGAATGCCGTGAAGCATGCGGCGGTGCAGGCTATCTGACGGAGAACCGTCTGGTCACGCTCAAGGCCGACACCGATGTCTTCACCACGTTCGAGGGCGACAACGTCGTGCTCACGCAGTTGGTCGCCAAGGAACTGCTCACCGCGTATGCCGACGAAGTGCGGGACCTGGATGCGCTCGGGTGGGTGCGTTTCGCCGCGACCATGGCCGGTGACGTGGTGCGCAAGCGATCCGGTGTGCGCCAGCTGATCCAGACTCTCAAAGACCGGGGTGACGAGTCCATCGACGAAGGCGACCTTTCCCGTCGTGCGGTGCAGTTGCAGTTGTTCGCCGACCGCGAGGACTACTTGGTCCGCACCGCGGGGCACCGGCTGCGCGCCCGAGCGCAGGACACCGGCCCGTTCGAATCGTTCAACAACGCCCAGGACCACATCTTGGCTGCTGGTTCGGCCCACATCGACCGCCTGGTGTTGGAGGCCTTCATCGAGGGCATCGCCGGCATCCACGACCCGGAGGCGCGTGCGCTGGCGGACGCGATGTGCGATCTATTCGTCTACTCGACGATCGAGGAGAACCAGGCCTGGTACATCATGCATCGGTTCATGTCGGTCGAACGAGCGAAGGCGGTACGTCGCGGCGTGAACGAGCTGGTCGACCGGCTGCGTCCACACGCGCAGACCTTGGTCGAGGCCATGGGCGTGCCCGAGACGATGCTGCGCGCCGCCATGCTCCACGACGCGAGCGTGTTCGACCGGACGTAGTCGCGGAAACGTCGACCGCGTACCTCGTCGCCGCGTCCACCGGGTGCTCGGCTGATCGTCGGCAACCGAATTGCCGCGTCGCCCACGGTTCAATCGCCGATCGGCCGAGGTGTGGTCACGAACTCAGGTGCCGAGTCTGCTGGTTCGGGCAGTGCTGTGCCAGTGGGGTAGCGATTCGGCCGCCCAGCACAGCAGCGTCACCATCGTGATCGCCGCCGCGGCGCCGCCGAGGATGTCCGTCGGATGGTGGTAGTCCAGGCCGATCATTCCCGTGGCGGTCGCCGCCAACGCCATGCTGGCCACCGCGCACACCGCATACCGCGCGTGGGGCGCGCCGGCCAGCAGCATGAAGGCGGTGGCAATGGCCACCAAGTGCACGGTGTGTCCGCTCGGGTAAGCGAGATAGTCGTGCAACTGCCGTCCCCACAGCGGTTTCAGCAGCCAGGTGTTGATCGCGACGGCGAGTTCCGGGACCACGGCCATCGTTACCGCCCGTCGCCGGTCACCGTGGTGCGCGAACCATGCGCTGGCCAGCACGAGCACCGGGATCAGCAGATAGCCGTTGCTCGGGAGCACGAGCGCCTCGCAGATGCCGGAGCGCGTGATCCACGCCGAGTGCAGTGGTTCGGCGATCGCACGATCGACCGAGGATGAACCGCCATCGGCCGGCAGGGTCAATGGCACTGCGACGGTGACGGCCGCCCCGGTCGCGGCGACGCCGAGGCGAGCGCGATGTCGTGGGATGGAATTCTGCCGAACAGCGAGCACCGCTCGACGATAGTCACCGGCATACCGGACAGCGCACTGCTGGTGGCACGCGATGGACACCTGAGCCGGGACGCCCGAGTCGGCCGGAGTGTTGTCCACCATAGGCACGACGACCAGTGGCGACGAACTGATTGTATGTATTCATCGAAATCAAAACTATTTATTCATTCTGTGTCGGATATTTGCCGCTTTGCGATCGGTCGGGACGCGGAGCGGGTCGGTGTTCGTGATGGTTGTCCATGTTGCGAATAGTTCTCGGTCGGCTCAGATGAGGGCCGGCTTGATAAAATGATTGCGAGATCCTCGGAACAGTACGATATTTTCGGTGTAATTCTGAAGACGCTTAAACGGTGCCGCAGCCGACCCGACGAAATGCGGCTCGACTTCGGTGCATCGGCAAGTTGTGGACGTGTCTTGGAAGGAGAGCGACCAGGAAGGGTCGCCACTACGGCCCAGCCGTTCCCGACCATGGATATCGTGGCGTTGCTCACTCGGTTGAACGAGAATCCGCTGGTTAGCCGTCCGAGGGCAACCAGTGGAGGTGTCACAGATTCCCCAGCTGCCCCGTCTTCACTCGGTAGGTAGTTCGCTCGAAGGGAAGAACCGTGACCACACAACACACGCACCACCTCGAGAACCCGGACGCGACGACGGACCCTCCCGAAATCGAGGTGATCGGGTCTGTTCCGGGAGCGCCGCAAATCCCGGATGGCGCCGAAGCTATGACGATCCTGGTCAAACTCCCCCCTCGGTCTGCGGGGTCGCCGCCGCATCGGCATTCCGGTCCGGCATACGGCTACGTCGTCAAGGGCGAGATGATCTTCGAATTGGAAGGCGAGCCGCAACGAGTCGTCGCGGCCGGTGAGACGTTCTGGGAGCCTGGTGGCGATGTCATCCACTACCAAGACGGGAACAACCTCGACGACGCCGAATCGGCCTTTGTCGTGACCATGTTCTGCGCCCCTGGCCAGCCGATGCTGATTCCGGTGAGCGCCGAGGAACTCGCACAGCGCAGCCACCTGCGGGCACAGCGTCCATAGCGGATTACTCACGCGCCTGAGCTAGCCGGCTGTACCGCTCGTGCGCGCCAGTAGGTACGTCTGGTTGTGTTTCGGGCTCTTCGACCCCGAACGGTGCGGAGCGGTTGTCGGCGCCGGGTGCAATCCCAGCGGCTGACGTCGGCGGCGGCCAGTCGGCTGACCGCGCGCTTCGGTGGACGGCGCTGTCGATGTCGTGAGCCCAGAACGTGTTCCATGGTGGCGCGCGGCTTCGTCCGGAGCGACGACGAGTCTCGATCCGGGTGCGGCGGTCGCCGGCCACCGTCGAGATACTTCGGCGGGAGGGGGTTGGCGGCTCGCTGGGGGGCGTGCAGTTCGCGCGGACGAAGCGGTGGGATCGGCTTGTCCGCCGCAGACGGGTCACGTGGGTGGGCCGGCAGTTACCCACGTGACCGTGGCTACGCGACCGCTTGGATCGTGAAGAGAAAGAACTTGAAGGGAACATTGATGGACTATTCGAGCGAACACCAGATCGCGACGTCGGTGCTCGTGATCGGCACCGGTGGGGCCGGATTACGGGCAGCGATCGAACTGGCCGAGCGGGGCGTCGACGTGCTGGTGGTGGGTAAACGAGCGAAGGGGGACGCACACACCACGCTGGCGGCGGGCGGCATCAACGCCGCACTGGCGACCATGGACCCCGAAGATACCTGGCAGCAGCACGCGGCCGACACGATCAAGGAGAGTTACCTTCTCGCCCGCCCGGAGACCGTGCGGATCGTCACCGAGAATGCCGCTCGCGGCATCGACGACCTACAGCGCTGGGGAATGCCGTTCGCTCGGGAATCGGATGGGCGTATTTCCCAGCGGTTCTTCGGTGCGCACACCTACCGGCGGACCGCATTCGCCGGCGATTACACCGGCCTGGAGATCCAGCGGACAATCGTGAACCGTGCCGCTCAGCTCGGTGTACAGATACTGGATACCTGTTATGTGACGCGAATTCTCGTGCACGACAACGTTGTGTTCGGTGCGTATGGGTTCGATCTCGACAACGGTCGACGCTACGTTTTTCACGCTGATGCCATCATCCTCGCCGCCGGCGGGCATACCCGGATTTGGCGTCGTACTTCGTCGAGGCGCGATGAGAACACCGGTGACTCGTTTCGGCTCGCCCTGCTCGCCGGTGGTCGGATCCGTGATCCGGAACTCGTGCAATTCCACCCGTCCGGGCTCATCGAGCCGGAGAACGCCGCAGGCACGTTGGTGTCGGAAGCCGCACGGGGCGAAGGCGGGATCCTCCGGAACGCGGCAGGCGAGCGATTCATGACCCGGTATGACCCGGAGCGGATGGAACTGTCGACCCGCGACAGGGTGGCGCTTGCCGCCTACACGGAGATCAAGGAGGGCAGGGGCACCGCGCACGGTGGTGTCTGGCTTGATGTGTCGCATCTACCGCGCGAGACGATCATGCAGCGGTTGCCACGGGTCTACCAGACCATGCTGGAACTACAGATGCTCGACATCACCCGCGACCCGATCGAGATCGCGCCCACCGCGCACTACTCGATGGGCGGCGTGTGGGTACGGTCGCACGACCACGGAACCGACGTCGAAGGCCTCTACGCGATCGGCGAGGCGTCCAGCGGTCTGCACGGCGCCAACCGGCTCGGCGGCAACTCACTGATCGAACTGTTCGTGTACGGCCGGATCGTCGGCGAGGCCGTAGCGCGCTACTCGGCCGAATTGTCCGCCCAGCGTCGGTCACCGGGCGCGCTCGCCGACGCTCGCAGTGAGGTGGACGAACTATTGGCCACCGACGGCAAGGAGAACGTGCGCGCCTTACAACGCGCCCTGCGCGACGCGATGACCGAGCACGCCGGTGTGGTCCGCGACGACGCCGGAATTCGAACCGGACTATCGGATCTCGATCGGATCGAGGAACGGATGACCCACATCGGAGTACATCCAGACCCCGCGGGCTTCCAGGATCTGGCGCACGCGTTCGACCTGAGATCGTCGGCGATCGCCGCTCGCGCCACACTGGAGGCTGCCCTGGAACGACGCGAAACGCGTGGTTGCCACAACCGTTCCGATTACCCCGAACTCGATCCCGACCTGCGCGTGAATTTGGTGTGGTCCGGGCCCGGTCGGATCGAACGGGAGGGCATCCCCGAGGTCCCTGACGACATCGCCCGACTCATGCGGGAGGTCTCCACTGCCGGCAAGCTGGTCGAATGAGTCGAATGAACGGGACAAGACACAGCGTAAGCGCGCCCGCGTGGTGGTAGCGCCGGCGGGTCTTGCGCGGCCCGCGCCCTTCGTTGCTACGCGCTGGCGCCTCGGGGCGAAACCGGCTCGGTAGCAGCGGGTCCGCCCGCTTCGGCCGATCAGCCCGGGCCGTAGGTCAGTATCGCGGTGACCACGAACCACAGCATCCAGGCGGCGCCGATCATCATGCCGATCGCCAGGACGGTGCGCATGAACGTGCGGCCGAGATCGAGGTCGCCGGATTCCCTCGGATACAGCTTCCACGGGCTGTACCACGGCGCTTCGATGGCGAAGGGGGAGTTCTGCGCGTCCTGTTCGGCCTGCGCCAACTCCTGGGCGTAGGCCTCGGCCTGCGCCTGATTCGGCCCGCCGTGCCACAGGGTAATGTCGATCGGACCGAGGAAACCCTCGTTGAGTAGTTCCTGTGGCGCTGGCAGATAGGGCAGAATGCCGAGGCCACGGAACGCGACGGCGATATCGTTGGCCGTCCACAGGAAGCTCTCCTGCTCGGCGAGCGAGTCGAAGTAGTGCTGGAGCCGACCGGGGTCGTCGCCGATGATCACGTCGAAGCTCGGATCGGTCCACGCCTGCTCGATCTTCAACTGGGCGCCGCGCAGCGGGACGATCAGCGCGACACCGTGCACTACGCGCTGCCCGAGTCCACGGGCGGCGAGCCAGCTCTGCAGCGCGAAGGTGTGGTCGCGGGACCTTTCCAGCGGTGTGCCGCGGTCACGGCGTTCTGTCGCGGCAGGCTCACCGTTGATCGTCCACCCAGCGTTGAGGGGGACCTCCAGGACGCCGTCCTGCCGGGCGACGAGCGCCTCGGTCTCGATCACCACGCAACTGGTCGGCGTCCACACCACCGCGTCGAACTGGTGCAGCTTGTCCTGGTGGAACAGGCTGCAGTTGATGGTCGCGACGCCGTGCGGACTCGTGGGATCCTTCCAGGCGCGCAACCAATCGATCAGAGCCCGCTCGGCATTGGTGCCTGCGGCGTTCTGAACTCGTACGAGCATTGGCGACCGCCCTTCACGTCGATACTCGACAGTGGACAGGATACGAGGTCGCGCGCCGAGTTCGCCGCGCCCACGCCAAGAATGGGCGTGTTGGGGGCGGAACTAATCCGGTTGTTCGGCTGCGATCCGGCCCGCGCGGACCGCCGCGACCAGCTCGGCGTGGTCGGCCTCGGTACGGTCGGCGTAGCGCACCGCGAAACTCGCCACCGAGTCGTCGAAGCATTCGTCACCGTCCAGGTACCCCGACAGCAGTCGTGGATCCAGGGAACGCGAATGGGCTCTGGCCAGCAGTGCGCCCGCCAACCTTCCGTAGTCGTCGAGATCGTCCGCGGGCAAGCCGGTGGGGTCTATGCGGCCCTTCGAATTGCGGAATTGCCGTACTATGAACGGCAATTCGGCGCCGACGCCGGTCGGGTCCAATGAGGTCCAACCCAGCAGAATATCGGTCTCGGACTGAACGATTCTGGCGCCCTGCACGATCCGTTCCCCTTCGTGCCGAGTGGTGGTCGTCGGCAGATACGGGGCCAGTACCGAGGGGGTGGCCTGCTTCACCTGGAGGATCAGCGACTCACCGTCGTTGCCGTGCAGTAGCGCGAGGTAGGTGTGCAGCCCGACACTTCCGGTACCCACAATGCGAAACGCGATGTCGGACACCGCGAAGCGGGCGATCAGGTTGCGCCGGGATTCGCGCAGGGTCTCGGCGTAGCGCTCCAGTCCTCCGATCACCGCCGCGGCGACGCGGTCCTCGACGGCGGTGAGAATCGGTGGGTCGCTGACGAATCGGTGTCTGGGGATGCCGTTCTCCTGGTCGTCGAGGTGCTCGGTCCACTTGGCCACCACCTTGGCGCTGGTGTTCTTGCGGGCCTTCTTCGCGGCCTTCTCGAAATCGTCCAGCAGGGCCTCGGCCTTGGCCTGGGTGATCACCGACTCGTCGGGTAGCGCGGTCCACGATGCCAGGAACGGCATGGCGGCCAGTTCGTCCACCGCCACGCGATAGGCGCGCACCGCGTCGCGGGCCGCCGCGCGGCAATCGTCCTCGTCGGCACCGCCCTCGCGGCCCGCCAGCACCAGACTGGCCGCGAGTCGCTCCAGATCCCACTCCCACGGGCCCGCGATGGTCTCGTCGAAATCATTGATGTCCATGATGATTTCGCCGCGCGCGGTGCCGTAGAGGCCGAAGTTGGCGGCGTGCGCGTCGCCGCACAGCTGGGCGGCGAGCCCGCTGTGCGGGCCACCCGCGAGATCGGCCGCCATCAACCCCGCCGCGCCTCGGTAGAAGGTGAACGGTGAGGCGATCATCCGGCCGACACGGAGGGGCCTCAGATGCGGCAGTCTGCCCGCGTTGCTCGCCTCGACGAACTCCTGTACGCCGGGACGGTGCGCACTGGTCGCCTCCCGGTCACGCGCGAGGGGCGCCACCCGCTGGCGCAGCGCGCGCCCCCTGGCGCGGATCTGCTCCGCGGGTGCATAGGAGCGTAGGTCGATACCACTGTCGGACATGACGAATCACGCTAGCGGCTGGCGGGCGGAAACCGATGTGGCGTCGGCCTCACTCGGCGGGAATCGCGGGCAGGACGGGCTCGATCGGTAGTCGCAACGCACCGGGCGCGGTGGTAGGCACCGCGGGGCGGGCCGGCGGCACCGGTGCGATGCGCAGGTAGGCCGATCCCAGTTCCGGCCGGGTGTCGGGCTCGTTCCGGTTGGGCCAGAACGCCATCGCGCGCTCGGCTTGCGCGGTGATGGTCAGCGACGGGTTCACGCCGAGGTTGGCGGTCACCGCGGAGCCGTCCGCGACGTGTAGGCCGGGATGCCCATACACCCGTTGATACGGGTCGACCACACCGGTCTCCGGGCTGTCGCCGATGACGCAGCCGCCGATGTAGTGAGCGGTCGCCGGGATGCCGAACACGTCCATGATCAGGCCGTGGGTGTCGCCGTCGACCTTCGCGCCGAAGCGGCGGCCGATGTCGTGTGCCAGCGGGATCCAGGTCGGGTTCGGCGCACCGGTACCCGGCCTGGTCACGAGTCGTCCGCGCCGTCGGAACGAGGTCAGGGAGTTGTCCAGTGACTGCATGATCAGCAGGATCACCGACTTCTCCGACGCGTGCCGTGCGTTGAGACTGCGGAGGAATACCAGCGGGTGCAGCAGGATTGCCAGCAGAAACCGGAGGAAGCGGAACGCGCCGCCGTCGACGATCGGCACCGACATCGGGAACAGTGCATTCTGCCGCTTCCCGTAGTGACACACCTCGACGTGGGTGTCGGCCTCCGGATGGATCGAGGAGGTGATCGCGACGCCCTCGGCGAAATCGTTGCGTGAGCGGCTCACCACGTTGAGGATCGCCTCGGAGTTGCTGCGAGTCAGCTCGCCGAGTCGGGGCGACAGGCGGGGAAGCACGCCGTCGTCGCGCATCTTGTGCAGCAACTTCTGGGTGCCGAGGGCGGCGCCCGCGAGTACCACCTGCTCGGCGGTGAAGGTCCTGCGCTGCTTGCGGATCCAGCGGTCGGACCGTTGGGTCTCGACCGCGTAGCCGCCGTCGGGCAGCGGGCGGACGGTGGTGGCGGTGGTCAATGGATGCACCTGAGCGCCCGCCTGCTCGGCCAGGTAGAGGTAGTTGGTGGTGGTCGTGTTCTTGGCGTTGTGCGGGCAGCCGGTCAAGCACCGTGCGCAGTGCACGCAGCCGCTGCGGCGCGGCCCGGCGCCGCCGAAGTAGGGATCGTCGACCTCCGTGCCCGGATTGCTCTCGTTGAAGAACACACCGACGTCGGTGGGGTGGAAGGTGTCGGCGACGTCGAGGTCTTCGGCGATCTGCTGGATCACCTCGTCGGCCGGGGTCATGCGCGGGTTGGGCGCAACGCCGAGCATGCGCTTGGCCTGGTCGTAGTACGGCGCCAGCTCCGCGCGCCAGTTGGTGATGTGGTTCCACTGCCGGTCGGTATAGAAGTTCGGTAGCGGTTCGTAGAGGGTGTTGCCATAGATGAGCGAGCCGCCGCCGACGCCGACCCCGGAGAATACGGCGCACTTGCCGAGCAGGCTGATCCGCTGTGGCCCGGTGCAGCCGAGCCGGGGCGCCCAGATCGATGTACGCACATTCCAGTTCGTGGCGGGGATGTCGTCGTCGTTCCACCGCCGACCAGCCTCGAGCACGCCGACCCGATAATTCTTCTCGGTGAGCCGCAACGCGCTGACGCTGCCGCCGAAGCCGGAACCGATCACCACCACGTCATAGTCGAATGTGGACATGACTTCCTCTCGCACACCCGCGATGGGTGAGATGATTTCATACTCATTCTGTCACTGTCGGGTTGTGGCGAAAACCATTCGAGTAGGGCGTCCGGGGCGCGGATCGCGCGGAAATCGGCGCCGGAGATGGCGGCGGCCGGGTTGGTGCGGTATGCACGGGGTCGTGACAACCGAATCGGGCACGACGGAACCCGGGGAGCGCGCCGGCGCCGACGGCGCGTTGCAGGGTATCTTTGCCGACCGCATCCTGACCGTGCCGAATGTGCTCAGCGTGCTGCGACTGCTCGGCGTTCCGCTTTTCCTGTGGTTACTGCTGGTCGAGCGGGCCGACGGCTGGGCATTCGCACTGCTGGTCGCCAGCGGCGTCACCGACTTCCTGGACGGCAAACTCGCGCGGTTGCTCGACCAGTCTTCGCGACTGGGCGCGCTGCTCGATCCGTTCGTGGACCGGCTGTTTCTGGTCACGACGCTGGCTGCCTTCGTGATCCGCGGACTGATCCCGTGGTGGGTGGCGGTGATCCTGGTCGGGCGAGACGTCGTGCTCACCGTGACGCTGTCGGTGTACAAACGTCGCGCCCTGCCCCCGCCGGAGGTGATCTACCTGGGCAAGGCCGCCACCTTCGCGTTGATGTCGGCGCTGCCCTGGCTACTGGCCGGGCAGATGGACTGGGCGGGCGACGGTTTCGGGCGGGCCTTCGGCGGGGCATTACTGGTCTGGGGTACGGCGGTCTACGTGTGGACCGGCATGCTGTACACCGGCAGAGCCGTCGCGGTCGCGAGAGCGATACCGGCAGTGTCACACCGAACGGCATAGCCGATAGAGTTTGCTTGCAACGTTCAAACGAAAGGACGGCCTGTGACCCAGACCCCCGAGGATCTGCGCTACACCGAGGAGCATGAGTGGGTGCGCCGGATCGCCCCGACCCGGGTCCGGGTGGGCATCACCGACTACGCCCAGTCTCAACTCGGTGACGTTGTGTTCGTGCAGTTGCCCGAGACGGACGCGGATGTGGTCGCCTCGGCCAGCATCGCGGAGGTGGAGTCGACCAAGAGCGTGTCCGACATCTACGCGCCGATGGGCGCGAAAGTCGTTGCGGTGAACGAGAAGTTGACCTCGGAGCCGGAGACTTTGAACACCGACCCCTACGGTGAGGGATGGCTGTTCGAGCTGGAGGTGAGCGACGCGGTGAGCCTGGATGCGACGCTCGATGAACTGTTGGATGCCGCAGGTTATCAAGCAGTTATCGGGGGCTGAAGCAGCCTTGCCAGTTCCACCTGCACGGGTGCGGCCTGGCAGGGTACGGTCAATGCCAACAGATGCACCCGGCGGTTGTGCCGGGAATCTAGGGACTCGACGGCAGGTCGTGATGTCACAAACATCACCTGCTTGCATGTGATAATCAGGTTCGAGGAGGAGAGAAACGGTGAGCGAGAACAAAGACCCGGGTTACGGGGAGACCGCGGCCGAGACAACGTCGGTCTTCCGCGCGGATTTCCTGAACGAGGTCGACGCGTCGCGCTCCGGGGAGCCGACCGGCGAGCAGCCGGTCCAAGGGGTCGAGGGTCTGCCCGTTGGCGCGGCCCTCTTGGTCGTCAAGCGCGGCCCGAATGCGGGCTCGCGGTTCCTGCTGGATCAGCCGACCACGTCGGCGGGTCGTCACCCCGACAGTGACATCTTTCTCGATGACGTCACCGTCAGTCGTCGGCACGCCGAGTTCCGTCAGGACGACGATTCGTTCCAGGTCGTCGACGTGGGCAGCCTGAACGGCACCTATGTGAACCGGGAGCCGGTGGACTCCTCGGAGTTGCAGAATGGTGACGAGGTGCAGATCGGCAAGTTCCGGCTGGTGTTCCTCACGGGACCGCGCGCACAAGTTACGGATACGTCGGCGGGTGCGGGCAGTCTATGACCACGTCGGCGCTGGGTCTCACTCATGAAAGGCTCAGGGTCATGAAGGACCTGGCGCTGTGACCGGTGCGGCGCAGTGGGCTCGCGGAGGCATGTCGATCGGCTCCGTACTCGACCTGCTGCGTCCCGATTTTCCGGACGTCACCATCTCCAAGATCCGTTTCCTGGAAGCGGAGGGCCTGATCCGGCCGGAGCGGACGCCCTCGGGCTACCGTCGGTTCTCCGTCGCGGATGTGGAACGGCTCCGGTTCGTACTGACCGCGCAACGCGACCAGTACCTGCCACTGAAGGTGATCAAGGAGCAACTCGAGGCGATCGACAGCGGTGCGGCAACGCTCGGTGTGCGGGAAGCCCGTGCCCGAGCGCACCCCGGTCACGGCGCTGTCGCGGAATCCGCGCGTGTTCCGGTGGAGTCCGAGCAGTCCGCCGCCGGTCCCGAACGCGGCGGGCGCCCCGTGGCGCCGCCGCGTCGGCTCGGTGTCGTGCCGAGTGCGGTCTCTCCGGATGATCTGCGATTCGATCACGAAATCCGGCTCACTCGGTCGGATCTGCTCGACCAGGCCCAGATCGATGACAGGTTCCTCAACGATCTGATCCGCGCCAACCTGATCACGCCAGGTGCCGCAGGGTATTTCGACGCCGACGCGGTCACTCTGGCGAAGACCGCGCGGGCGATGGCCGAATTCGGTTTGGAGGCACGGCATCTGCGCGCGTTCAAGCTGGCCGCCGATCGGGAGGCCGCGCTCGTCGCGCAGATTGCCGCCCCGATCGCGAAGAGCCGCGATGCGGGGGCCCGGGCTCGTGCCGAGGAGATGGTGCGTGAACTCGCGGCGCTGTCGCTGACACTGCACACCTGTCTGGTGAAGGCTTCGGTCCGGAGTTCGCTGGGGGGTTGAGCCTCTGGTGGCTCGCGGCCGGTAGGTTTCGTCGATCCAACACGCCGATTGCGGCGGTGCACACCGATCGCTGGACCCGTGCTGGTTCGCCTAGACTCGTGGTACGGCGAGTTCTGCAGCGGTCATGTCGGGCTGCCGGCGAGTATGGGAGGCAGTGCGATGAGCGAAATGCGCGTGATCGGCATCCGTGTCGAACAGCCACAGAACCAGCCCGTGCTGTTGCTCCGCGAGGTGGCGGGAGACCGGTATCTGCCGATCTGGATCGGGCAGGCCGAGGCGACAGCGATCGTGCTCGAGCAGGAGGGGGTGACCCCGATCCGCCCGTTGACCCACGACTTGATCAAGGTTCTCATCACCGAACTCGGACACACGCTCAAGGAAGTCAGGATCGTGGATCTCCAGGAGGGCACCTTCTACGCGGACTTGGTTTTCGACAACGATTTGCGGATTTCGGCACGCCCGTCCGATTCGGTGGCGATAGCCTTGCGGGTGGGTTGCCCGATCTACGCCGAGGAGTCGGTGCTGGAGGAAGCGGGGCTCGTCATGCCGGACGAGCGTGAGGACGAGGTCGAAAAGTTCAAGGAATTTCTCGAGTCGGTATCCCCCGACGACTTCAAGGCAACCGATAGCTGAAGTAGAGGTCGAGACTTTTACCGCGCGTCGCGTTTGGCTCGATGAGGGCGCTCCCTGGACAATCGAGGGGAGTAATCTCGACAGTTGGGCCACGCCCGTTTCGGCCGAATCCGCCAACGGTTCGGTCAACGGAGCCGGGTCATCGATGAGGCTTTGAATGCGTCGGCGAAGCAAGGGAGTGGTCAGTGGCAGAGCAATCGCAGGATGTGGTACAGCCAGGCCTGTTCCCGGACGACTCGGTGCCTGACGACCTAGTCGGCTATCGCGTCCCCAGCGCATGCCAGGTGGCCGGGATCACCTACCGGCAGCTCGACTACTGGGCACGCACCGGTTTGGTCGTGCCTTCGGTCCGCGGCGCGGCGGGTTCGGGTAGTCAGCGGCTGTATTCGTTCAAGGACATCCTGGTCCTCAAAATCGTCAAGCGGTTGTTGGACGCGGGCATTTCGCTGCAGAACATCCGTATCGCCGTCGATCACCTGCGCAGCCGCGGCGTGAAGGATCTGGCCGGCATCACCCTTTTCTCCGACGGGACCTCCGTGTATGAGTGCACTTCGCCCGAAGAGGTCGTCGATTTACTGCAGGGCGGACAAGGGGTCTTCGGCATCGCCGTCAGCGGAGCCATGCGTGAGCTGACCGGCGCGATCGCCAACTTCCCGGCCGAACGGGCGTCGGCTGTCACCGAACGACCGGAGGACGAGCTGTCTTTCCGTCGTAAGGCGCGGATGAATCGGAAAACGGGCTAGGTCGACCGCTGCTCGATGAGCGCGATACAGCGTCGCGCCGTGCAAGGCAGCCACGATATCGCCGGGCTGGTGGGGCCGATCGACCCCATCGAAGCATTCCCGACGGTCGACGAACTCAACGGATTCGCTGACGTGCTGGCCGCCGCTCATCCGGGCCGAATATCGATTACCGAGATCGGGCGATCACGCGGCGGTGATCCGATCCGCGAGGTGCTGGTCGGATCGGGACCGCGTCACATCCTGGTGCTCGGCAATCCGCACCCGAACGAGCCGATCGGCATGGCCACGATCCGTCATCTGCTCGGCAGAATGGCGCGCGACGATGCCAGCACGGTCGATGCCACCTGGCACTTCGTGCTGTGTGTCGATCCGGACGGGACCCGGCTCAACGAAGGCTGGTTCGCGGGTCCGCACACCAGAACGGGTGTTGCGCGCGGTTTCTACCGCCCGCCCGCGGTAGAACAGCCGGAGTGGTGCTTTCCGACCGCGTGGCGTGGCATTCGAGTCGGCGTACCCCTGCCGGAGACGAGAGCGCTGATGACGCTGATCGACCGCACTCGGCCCGCTCTGATCGTTTCGCTACACAATGCCGAATTCGGCGGGGGGTTCTTCTACACCACCGGCGGTGACCCGGAGTATTGGTCGGGGCTGACCGACCGACTCGAGGCCTCGGACGTGCCGATCTATTGCGGCCAGCCCGACACACCAGGTGCGCGGATGTTGGCGCGCGGCGTTTTCGAACTGCCGCGGTTCGACGCGATGGCCGACCGACTAGCAGGACAGGGCGTCGACGCGGTCGCGGCACTGGGGGGCGGTGGCTGCCGGGACTACGTGGCGCGCTACGGCACGGCGATTCTGGTGTGCGAGTTGCCACTGTGGGTCGATCCGCGGATCGGCGACGGCGCAGCGGGCGATCGTGTTCTGGGTGACCTGCTCGACGCCACGGCCGCGGACTTCGCCGCCCTGGCCGACGTCGTGGCCGATGTGCTTGCCCGGGTCTCCGATTGGCTGAGCGGCAGCAGCCCGTTCGAGCGGTCGGTACGCGCGTTGGTCGCCAGGCTTCCCGGTCTCGCGGTGAGCAGGCAGGTGGTGGCGAGCCGGAACCGGATCGCGACCCGCGGCGAGATCTTCGTCCACCAGTACGACTGGACGGCCATGATGCGCCTGCGGCTCGGTGGCATGCTGTTGCGGTTGCTCGACACGGAATATCGGCGCGTCGGATCGCCGGTACTGGCGGCCGAACGTGACCGGTTCGCCGCGGTCTTCGACGGGTGGTGCGCCGAGATCGAGCACAACGCGCCCGGCGCGCCGGTGCCGCTTCCGCGCCTGGTCGGGATCCAAGCGGAGGTGATCATGCTCGCGGCGACCCGGTTGCGCGATGGGTTGGCGATCTGATGCCGGATTGCGGGCGGTCGGCGAGTGACGAGAACGACATGGCGCTGCGTGGGTCTCGCGGCGCGCTGCGGTGTGGTGTCGGCATAAACTGACGGTGCGTCGCCGCCGTGCGGGAGAGTCCCGGTCTCGACATGAGTCCGGGCGCCGAAGGAGCAGCACCTCCCCGTCAATCTCTCAGGCAACAGGGACCGTACGGGCTTCGACGCCTCTGGAAAGCGGTGGCTTCGAGCTGCCCGCCCATGGGGAAAGGGTTCGCGTCGGTCGCGGCACCCGAATCTCTCAGGCGCCACGACAGAGGGGGAGGGCCGGTACTCGTCGACCACGCGGTCGACCCCGCCCGACCTTGGGAGTTTTGTCGTGACACGCTCATTCGCCGATCGTCATATCGGACCGGACCGAGGCGAACTCGCCCGGATCCTGGACGTCATCGGCGTACCGTCGCTCGATGAGCTGGCCGCGAAGGCGTTGCCGGCCAGCATCCTGGACGGCACCGGCCTGGCCGGACTGCCCGCAGCGGCCACCGAGCACGAGGCACTCGCCGAACTGGCGGCGCTTGCCCAGGCGAACACCGTGGCGACCTCGATGATCGGCCTCGGCTACTATGACACGCTGACCCCGCCGGTACTGGTGCGCAATGTGCTGGAGAACCCGGCCTGGTACACCGCTTACACCCCCTACCAGCCGGAGATCAGCCAGGGCAGGCTGGAGGCCCTGCTCAACTTCCAGACCATGGTGTCCGAGCTGACCGGGATGGATGTCGCCAACGCATCCATGCTGGACGAGGCCACGGCTGCGGCCGAGGCGATGACGCTGCTGCATCGCGCGAGTAGGTCCAAGTCCACGCGCCTTCTGATCGACACCGATCTGTTCCCGCAGACCAGGACCGTGCTGTACACCAGGGCGGAGCCGCTCGGCCTCGAGATCGTCGAGGCGGACCTGTCCGCGGACGCGCTGCCCGACGGTGAGTTCTTCGGTGTGCTGGCGCAGACGCCCGGTGCCTCCGGCCGCATCGTGGACTGGACCGACTTGATCAGCGCGGCGCACGAGCGCGGCGCGCTGGTTGCGGTGGGGGCGGACCTGCTGGCCATGACACTGATCACGCCGCCCGGCGAGCAAGGCGCCGACGTGTGCTTCGGCACCACCCAGCGTTTCGGTGTTCCGCTCGGCTTCGGTGGCCCGCACGCCGGGTATCTGGCCGTTCGCCAGAAGCAGGCCCGTCAGCTACCCGGTCGCCTGGTCGGCGTCTCGGTGGACGCGGACGGCGACGTGGCCTATCGGCTCGCATTGCAGACCCGCGAGCAGCACATCCGTCGTGAGAAGGCGACCTCCAACATCTGCACCGCGCAGGTGCTGCTGGCGATCGTGGCCGCGATGTACGCGTCCTACCACGGTGCCGACGGCTTGCGTGCCATCGCTCGCAGGGTGCACCGGCATGCCACCGCGATCGCGGCAGGGCTGGACGGCGCCGTCGTGCACGACGCCTTCTTCGACACTGTGCTCGCCCATGTGCCCGGTGGCGCGGAAGCCGTGGTGGCGAAGGCGAAATCACGCGGGATCAATGTGCGCCTGGTGGACGCCGACCATGTCGGCATCGCCTGTGACGAGGCGACCACCGATGCGCACGTCGCGGCCGTGCTCGAATCCTTCGGCACCGCGATGTCCTCCGAGCAGGGCGCGCCGGCTCCGGTCGCCGCGATAGAGACCCGGACATCGGAGTTCCTGAACCACGCCGCGTTCACGAAGTACCACACCGAGACGGCCATGCTGCGCTATCTGCGCTCGCTGTCCGACAAAGACATCGCGTTGGACCGCAGCATGATTCCGCTCGGCTCGTGCACCATGAAGCTCAACGCCACCGCGGAGATGGAGGCCATCACCTGGCCCGGCTTCGCTCGTATGCACCCGTACGCGCCGGTCGATGACGCGCCTGGTCTGCTGAAGGTGATCGCGGATCTGGAGGGCTGGCTGTCGGATATCACCGGTTACGACTCGGTGAGTCTGCAGCCCAACGCGGGCAGCCAGGGCGAGTACGCCGGCCTGCTGGCGATCCGCCGCTACCATCTGGACCGCGGCGACAGTCACCGCGACACCTGCCTCATCCCGTCCAGCGCGCACGGCACCAACGCGGCCTCCGCGGCCATGGCCGGGCTGCGCGTCGAAATGGTGAAGTGCCGCGACAACGGGGACGTCGATCTGAACGACCTACGCGCCAAGATCGCCGACCACGCCGACCG
Organism: Nocardia sp. NPDC049190; assembly: GCF_040648115.1. Classification (NCBI taxonomy): domain Bacteria; kingdom Bacillati; phylum Actinomycetota; class Actinomycetes; order Mycobacteriales; family Nocardiaceae; genus Nocardia; species Nocardia sp. NPDC049190. The sequence goes on along the minus strand of NZ_JBEZDE010000006.1, from coordinate 226,727 downwards.
GCTGGCCTGCATCATGATCACCTACCCGTCCACGCATGGCGTATACGAGCACGAGGTCGCCGAGTTGTGCGCGCTCGTGCACGATGCGGGCGGTCAGGTCTATGTGGACGGCGCGAACTTGAACGCGCTGGTCGGCCTCGCCCGTCCGGGCCGGTTCGGTGGCGACGTGAGTCATCTCAACCTGCACAAGACCTTCTGCATTCCGCACGGTGGCGGTGGTCCTGGTGTCGGCCCGGTCGCGGTGCGCGCGCATCTGGCCCGGTATCTGCCTGGCGATCCGTTGCAGGCGGGATCGCACGCGGTCTCGGCGGCCGAGTACGGCTCGGCGTCGATCCTGCCGATCACCTGGGCCTATATCCGCATGATGGGCGCCGACGGTTTGCGCAGGGCCACGCTGTCGGCGATCGCGTCGGCGAACTACATCGCCCGCAGGTTGGATGAGTACTTCCCGGTGCTCTACACCGGAGAGCACGGCATGGTCGCGCACGAGTGCATACTCGATCTGCGCGAGATCACCAAACGGACCGGCGTCACGGTCGACGACGTGGCCAAGCGACTCGCGGACTACGGTTTCCACGCGCCGACCATGAGTTTCCCGGTGGCAGGCACACTGATGGTGGAGCCGACCGAAAGCGAGAATCTGGCCGAGTTGGACGATTTCATCGAGGCGATGATCGCCATCCGCGCGGAGATCGATCAGGTGGACACGGGCGTGTGGCCGGTGACCGACAACCCGCTGCGCGGTGCGCCGCACACCGCGGCATCACTGGTGGGCGAATGGGAGCATCCCTACAGTCGTGAGATCGCCGTCTATCCACGCGGCCGCGCGCATGCCAGGGCCAAGGTATGGCCGCCGGTACGCCGGATCGACGGTGCCTATGGCGACCGGAACCTGGTGTGCGCGTGCCCGCCGCTGGAGGCTTACGCCGATTGACCATGGCCGGCTCGCACCGTCCGCGGGCGCGACGTCGGCATCGAGCCCGCCCCGCTCGCGCTGGCACGGTCGGTCAGGGAGTAGTGAGTGCCTTGACGACGGCGGAGCCGAAGCTGATGTCGTCGGAGGTGGTTACGCGGGTGTAGCTGCCTCCGGTCTGCCGCGTCAGGTCCTGCAGGGTTTGGTTGCTGCTGCCATTGCCGCCGATGACGATCATGTCGATCCGAACGGGGCGGTCGCGGTTGATCGCGGCGGTGATGTCGGCCGCCAGTTCGGCTCCGGTGACCGTGGAATCGTCATCGGGTCCGTCGGTGATCAGCAGCACCGAGTTGGTCAGGCCAGGCTTGTATCCAGCGATAGCGCTCTTGAAAGCGGCGATCAACGAGGGGTATGCCTGATCGGCCCGTGGCTCGCCGGCGTGGACGGCGCCGAGGGCGGTGCTGATCAGTGTGCGCTGGTCGGTGGTGAGCGGCGCAGTGGCGGCCTGCACCTGATACGGGGTGGTGCCTTCGAGGTTTTTACCGAAGGTCCAGACACCGAGGCCGAAGTCGGGCGGCATGACGGTCATTGTGGAGTTCAGAGCGCCGATCACATTCGTCAGCCGTGTCGTGGCACCCTCGGCGGTCGCCATCGAGGCCGAGACGTCGATCAGAACCGTGGACTGCACGCCGAGAACGGGCTTTGCGAGCGTGGCCACCACCTTGTCGAGGGCGGCGCGTGGTGGCGCGGCGACCGCGTCGGGCGGTGCGGTGGTGAATCCGGCGGCGAGGAAGTTCTGCGCCTGACTCGGGGCACGCAGATAATCGCGGAACAGCCCCGCGATGAGATTTTGAGTCTTGTCCACCCATGGGCCGGACATCAGTGCGGCCGGGTAATCCGCTGTCGGCGCGGCCCCGGTCGGACGGAACGCGGTCACCTCGGGCCGGGTCTTCACTTGCTGTTCGGTAGCAGCTACCGCATGAATCGATGCCTGTCGCGTCCCCGCGATGGCGGACAGCGCGGCAGCGGTGTCGGACGCCTCGGGGGCACCCACGGCGAGCCCCGAGACGGCGGCGACCACCTGACCGGATTGCGCCTCCGCCGTGGTGAGCGGATCCGCGCCCGACACCATGCTGCCGACCGAGGTGGCCGCGGCGAGCGTGGCGTCCCCGAGCGGGAGCGCCATTCGCAGGCCACCCCAACCGGTCAGTCCGAGTTCGCCGAGCGAGCCCTGCTGCAGCCGTGGCAGATCCGCCCAGCTGATCTGTGCCTGCTCCAGCGCGCGGCGCAATTCCTCCGGCACTGCCAGCACGATCGGGCTCCCGGCGACCGGCGCGGGAGTGCCCTCGATCAGCCCGGGTACCCGCATCGCCTCGATGGAGCGAGACGAATCGGCGATCCACAGCGCAGGTTGCGGGCCGAGCGCCGGTTCCCAGGCTTTGCCGCTGGTGAACGCGGCGACGACGGCGGCCGAGGGCTGCGTGGTCACCGCGACCTGCGCGCAGTGGTCGCGCACCCGAGGCTTGGTCGAGTTGTAGCCGTCCGCGGCGGCCCTGACCTGCGTCGCGATCTCCGGATCGGCGGTCACGTACAGCGTCGCGGGCCCCTCCACGCACTCGGCCGCCGCAGCGCTGTCCTGATGGGCTGCCCGATCGCGCAGTTGAAACCAGCCGACAACGATCCCAGCTAACAACGCAACGACAACCACTGCGATAACCGGACCTTTGCTGACGCCCCGGGACCTGGCTCCGCTGCGATGAGTGCCCACGCGCTCAGTGTATGGTCCTCGGCGAGGCGGGCTCGGCGAGGCTCCCTGTTCCGCCAGTCGGTCGGTGCGCGGCTCATCGGCGTACCTGCTGTCGTGCGCGGGCGGAGTGTCACTGGCGGATTACGCGTCCCCGGTCGAACTCGTGGCCGCCCCAGACCCCGGACTGTCCGGTGTGGGCGGCGAACTCGCCGCACGCGTCTCGGATCGGACAGGCCGCACAGACTGCGCGGGCGTAGTCGAAATCCTGCGACGGGTACGGGAACCAGGCATCGTGGTTCGGGTCGCCACGGCAGGCCGCGCGGTGCCACGCTCGGGAATCCGAGAGTGGAAGCAGGTCGGCCAGGGTCGACTCGGCGACGGTGGTGGTCTCGGTGTAGGTCATCGCGATCTTCTCCTTCCTCGGATCGTGGTCAGGTGGCGGCGAGTTGCTTCCAGATTCGCCGTTGCTGCCTGACTCGGTGGTTGGGCGCCCGCGGCTCCCAGAGCAGGCGCATGCCCGCCTCTTCCGGGGTGCGGTCGGCCTTGGCCGTGTTGCACGGCGCGCAGCAGGCCACCAGATTGCTCCAGGTGTTCGGGCCGCCCCGTGATCGCGGCCGGATGTGGTCTACGGTGCGGGCCCACCGCGCGCAGTAGCCGCACCGGTGGTTGTCTCGGCGCAGCACGCCGGCCGGCGTCGCGCGACTATCGTCGTACCGCAGCGGGCTGTGCTCGATATACACGTAGCGCAGCAACCGAATCGTCTCCGGCAGAGCGAGTTCCAGGTGCCGTGACCGAATCGGGAAGCGGGGATCGCGGACCACGACCGTCTCCGCCGCACCGGCGATGAGCAGGACGACGGCCCGGTCGGCAGTGATCTCATCCAGCGCCTCGTAGGAAGCGTTGAGGACGACCACTCCGGTGTTCATCCAGTTGTCGGTGGTCGGCACAACCTGATCGGTGGCACGGCGGGACGGCATGGGAGTCACCATGTTTCGTACGGAAAGTGAGTGAGGAGGGGGACGGCGGCGGTATCAGCCGAGGGCGTCGAGGCGGCTGTCGTCCGGCCCGTCGTGCATGACGCACAACTGCGTGCCGAACGCGTCGCCCGCGGTCGACAGCCACGGCGCCATGTCGGGATACCTTCGATTCGTCTGTTCCGGAAGCACTGCCGCCCCTCCTCTCCACTGCTCGGGCGACCACCTTCGATGCGATGGTCATCGTCAATCACATGGTGGCACAACGCCCCCGTCGCTGTCGGGTCATTTTCGGCGGTGCGATGACCAGACCCGCCGATCGCGGACCGACTCGGTCGTAGTGCTGCCGCGTCGAACAAGAGATCGCATCGGATGCGCCGCCGGTGAGCTGCGCCATCGGTATCGACCGGGGACGGAGTGCTCGGGCTGCCGAGGTCGGTCCATGCGTGATCGTGTCTGTGGACGCCGCGGCCCCACTCGGGAAGTCGTCGGTAGCGGTACTGAGCGGTCGCGGCCCGGGACGGGCTACATACCTCGATCGGACGAGTGCGGCACGCGGCGACGGTGTCCATCGATCGGTGCGTATCCGCGCAGAACCCGACCGCCGTAGCGGTCTTGCGGCTGAGGGGCAGACTCGCGTACCGATCGACGGACAGCTCGTTGTCGACGCCCCAGTTGTCCTGTGCCAGTCATCGCTCAGTGCGCCAGCCGCCGGTGTGCGCGTATCGATGGGCACGACGACCGGCGAGACGGTAGCTGGCGCGCGGGCGAAACGGCATGTCACAAATTCCCGACGATGCGCTCCAAGCGCTCGGCGACCAGTTCACGCGCCTTCTCCCGCAGAGCGGGGCGATAGCCGCTCGGGTACACCGGGTCGGCAGGCGTGTAGTCCTTCAGGACCTCCTTCGCGAGGGTGATCTTGTGCACCTCGGTCGGGCCGTCGGCGATGGCCATCACCTCGGCGTAACCGAGCATGTCCACGAACGGCAGATCTTGGCTGACGCCGAGCGCACCGTGCAGGTGCAGCGCGCGTTGGGCGATGTCGTGCATCACCTTGGGCATCGCGACCTTGATGGCAGCGATGTCCTTGCGCACCTTGCGATAATCCTGCTCCTTGTCGATGCGCCACGCGGTGCGGAGCACCAGCAGCCGGAACTGCTCCATCTCGATCCAGCTGTCGGCGATGCGTTCCTGGGTCATCTGCAGCCCGGCCAGCGGGCCGTCGCGCATCGGACGAGATACCGCGCGCTCGGCCATCATGTCGAACGCTTTGCGCACCAGTGCGACCGATCGCATCGCGTGATGAACTCGGCCGCCGCCCAGACGGGTCTGCGCGACGACGAAGCCATGCCCTTCGGCGCCGAGTAGATGGTCGGCGGGAACGCGGACGTCGGTGAACCGCAGGTGGCCCTCGTGCTCGCTGAAGCCCGCGACCTGGAAGTTTTTCACGATCTCGAGGCCGGGGGCGCCGGCGGGCACGATGAACATCGACATGCCCCGGTAGGGACCGACGTCGGGGTCGGTCACCACCATGACGATGTGGAACGCGGCGAACTGCGCGTTCGAGTTGAACCACTTCTCTCCGTTGATCACCCAGTGGTCGCCGTCGCGCACCGCGCGAGTTGTGAACAGCGTGGGGTCCGAGCCACCGGCCGGTTCGGTCATCACATAGCAGGAGCCGATCTCCCCGGCCAGCAGCGGCGCCAGGTAGGTCGCCTTCTGCTCCGGCGTGCCGTAGTGCGCGAGGATTTCCGCGTTGCCGGAATCCGGTGCCTGGCAGCCGAATACCGACGGCGCCCACTTCGAGGTACCCAATACCTCGTTGAGCAGTGCGAGCTTCATCTGCCCGTAGCCGGGACCGCCTAGGTCCGGTCCCAAATGACAGGCCCAGAGGCCCTGCTCCTTGACCTGCTCCGCGAGCGGACGCATCAGCGCCATGGCTTCCTGGTCGGTGCGGTCGTAGGGATTCGGATACAGCAGGTCGAGCGGTTCCACCTCGGTCCGGACGAACTCCGCCGCCCAGTCCAACCTCTTCTGGTATTCGGGGTCGGTTTCGAAATCCCAAGCCATGGTCAGCCTTCCATGCCGCGGTCGGTGGCGCGCACGACGCCGTCGAGGAGTGTGGAGGCGAGAATCTCGGCGATCTCGCCGGGGGAGTGGCCGCCGTGCGGGCGGTACCAGAACGTCACCATGTTCAGCATGCCGAGCATGCCGTTGGTCACCACATGGTCGTTGGTGCGCAGCAATCCTTCAGCATGGCCCGCGTCGAGGACACGTTGCCAGCAGTACTGGATCCGGTCGCGCAGGTCCTGCAGTTCGGTTTCGCGCATGCCGGTCAGCGCGCCGACATCGCGCAACTGGATGGTGACCTCGCGCTGGTGACGGATGATCAGCCGGACATGGCTATGGATCAGTGTGCGCAGCTTGGTGACCGGATCGTCGGCGCCCTCGGCGATCTGCTCGGCCTCGACCAGCATCAGTGCGATGTAGTCCCGCAGGATCTGCCAGAGCAGTTCTTCCTTCGAGCCGATGTGGTAGTACAGCGCGCCACGCTGCACGTCGGCGCGCTCGCCGATCTCGGCCACGCCGGTGCCGTGAAAGCCCTTCTCGGCGAACAGATCGATCGCGGCTCGAACGATCCGTCGCCTGGTGTCGCCCGCGGTCGACTCGGCGGCGGGCGGGCGACCGCGTCGACGGCCCGGGGCGATCATCGCGCCGGATCCAGAACGCCGACCGCCTCGTGTCCGGTGTGGCTCCAGCACGGCGCGAAAGCTTGTCCGGCGTAGATGTGCAGATCGTCGCCGCGGATGCCCGCGGCGGTGGCCCGGATGGTCGCGCCGTCGGGTCCGGGCAGTGTGGGTGCGGCACGGGTGGAGTACGAAATCTGCCGGAGGCCTGCGTCGGTCAGTGCTTTCATCGCCAGCCGCCGTCTACTGCGAGAGTGGACCCGGTGCAGAACGCCGAGGCATCGGTGGCGAAGAACAGTGCGGCGCCGACGATCTCGTCCGGTTCGCCGACCCGGTGTAGCGCGTTGTGTTCGGTGAGGGCGTCGCGGAGTCCATCCGGCCAGGCTCTGGCGATGTCGGTGGCGAACGGGCCGCACTGGATCGTGTTGACCCGGACGGTCGGCGCGAACGCTTGGGCCAGCCCGCCGGTCAGCGCGTTGAGTCCCGCCTTGGCGGTGGAGTAGGGGATGGCGAATGGTTCCGGTCTGGTGGCCTCGATCGAGGAGATATTGATGATCGAGCCGCCGCCGTCGACCATCATGCGGGTGCCGATCCGCGCCGAGAGCCGGAACGGTCCTTTGAGATTCACCCCGATCACCTTGTCGAACAACGCCTCGGTGACTTGGTCGAGGCTCGGGTACAGCGGCGAGAGGCCCGCATTGTTGACCAGCACGTCGACCCGGCCGAACTCGCTGTAGACGGCCTCGACCAGCGCATCGCACTGCGACCAGTCGCTGACATTGCAGGCTATCGGCAGGGCGCGGCGTCCGTGCCGGTTCGTTACCTCCTCGGCGAGGGCGGCGCAGCCGTCGAATTTGCGGCTGGCGATCACCACATCCGCGCCGGCCGCCGCGAAGGCGAGCGCCATCTCCTTACCGAGGCCCCGGCTACCTCCGGTGACAACGACGACCTTGTCTGTGAGCGACACCCGGACTCCCGCTGCGCGTCGGAAATGTTCCGATCAGTACATTAAACGTACCGCGCGGTACGATCAAGGGGTTGTCCGGCCGACCGCCGACACCTACACGATCCGCCGGATGAACGACCAGCTCACGAACGGCGTCACGACACAGAATGGGCAGACGAGGTGTCGGCCCGACGCGGACCTTATCTACCGACGGGTAACATGGTTGCGTCTTTCCACCCGGCTTTCTCAGAAGTGAGGCAGTAGATGACAAAGCGGATTCAGGTCGGCGGGCTGCAGGTTGCCAGCGTTCTCCACGAGTTCATCGAGAACGAGGCGCTTCCCGGTACCGGCGTGGATTCCGCCGGGTTCTGGGCGGGCGCCGAGCAGATCTTTGCCGATCTCGCGCCGCGCAATCGTGCTCTGCTGGCCGAACGCGACGAGATCCAGGGCAAGATCGACGCCTGGCACGCGGAGCATCCCGGCGCGAATTACGACAGGGCCGCCTACAAGCAGTTCCTGACCGAAATCGGCTACCTGCGCCCCGAGCCGGGCGAGTTCCAGATCGCGACGCGGAACGTGGACGACGAGATCGCCACCACCGCGGGCCCGCAGCTCGTGGTGCCCGTGATGAACGCCCGCTTCGCGATCAACGCCGCGAACGCCCGCTGGGGCTCGCTGTATGACGCGCTGTACGGCACCGACGCCATCTCCGAGGCGAACGGCGCACAGAAGGGCGCCGGCTACAACAAGGTGCGTGGAGACAAAGTCATCGAGTGGGCGCGCAACTTCCTCGACGACTCGGTCACCCTGATCACCGGATCGCACATCGGTTCGACGTTCTACAAGATCGTCGACGGTGAACTGGAGGTCGGCCTGGAGGACGGCACCAGCATCGGCCTCGCCGACGCCTCGCAGCTGGTCGGTTACCTCGGCGACCCGGAGTCTCCGAGTTCGGTCCTGCTCCAGCACAACGGTTTGCACATCGAGATCCAGATCGACCCACGATCGCCGATCGGGAGCACCGACACCGCCGGTGTGCGCGACGTCGTACTCGAATCGGCCGTCACCACGATCATGGACTTCGAGGACTCGGTTGCCGCCGTGGACGCCGAGGACAAGGTGCTCGGATACCACAACTGGCTGGGACTGATGAAAGGTGACCTGACCGAGGTGGTCACCAAGGGTGAGAAGACCTTCACCCGCACGATGAACCCCGACCGTGTGTACACGGGGTTGGACGGCGGCGAACTCGTGCTGCACGGCCGCTCGCTGATGTTCGTGCGCAACGTCGGTCATTTGATGACCTCCGACGCGATCCTCGACGCTCAGGGCAACGAGGTGCCCGAAGGCATCCTGGACGGCCTGATCACTTCGCTGATCGCCAAGCACAGTCTCGGTGACGACACCGTGCTGAAGAACAGCCGCACCGGCTCGGTCTACATCGTGAAGCCGAAGATGCACGGCCCGGACGAGGTCGCCTTCACCGACGAGCTTTTCGCGAGGATCGAGGACGTGATCGGACTGCGGCGCAACACGCTCAAGGTCGGCATCATGGACGAGGAGCGACGCACCACAGTGAACCTCGCGGCATGCATCGCGGCCGCTGCCGAGCGCGTCGTCTTCATCAACACCGGCTTCCTGGACCGCACCGGCGACGAGATCCACACCTCCATGGAGGCCGGGCCGATGGTCCGCAAGGCCGACATGAAGTCCCAGCAGTGGATCCTGTCCTACGAGGACCGCAACGTCGACACCGGTCTGGCCGCGGGCTTGCCCGGCAAGGCGCAGATCGGCAAGGGGATGTGGGCCATGCCGGACCTGATGGCCGACATGCTGGCGCAAAAGATCGGCCACCCCAAGGCGGGCGCCAACACCGCCTGGGTGCCCTCGCCGACCGCGGCCACACTGCACGCGACCCACTACCACTTGGTCGATGTGTTCGCACGGCAGCAGGAGATCGCCAAGGGCGGTCGTCGCGCCACTGTCGATCAGATCCTGGAGATCCCGCTGGCCGCCGCGCCGACCTGGACCGACGAGGAGAAGCGTCAGGAACTGGACAACAATTCGCAATCCATCCTCGGTTATGTCGTGCGGTGGATCGACCAGGGCGTCGGTTGCTCCAAGGTGCCCGACATCAAGGACGTCGCGCTCATGGAAGACCGTGCGACCCTGCGTATTTCGAGCCAGCTGATGGCCAACTGGCTGCGTCACGGCATCGTCACCGCCGACGAGGTGGTGGCCAGTCTGGAGCGGATGGCGCCGGTCGTGGACCGGCAGAATGCTGGTGATCCGAACTACCGCGCCATGGCACCGGACTTCCCGGGCAGCATTGCCTTTCAGGCGGCCAAGGAACTGATCCTGCTGGGCGCCAAGCAGCCCAACGGCTACACCGAGCCGATCCTGCACCGGCGGCGTCGGGAGGCCAAGGGCACGTACAAGTGAGTGATGTTCAGTGATTGAAAAGTAGCTTCTGACAGCTCTTTTCGAATTGAGGCCCCTCACCAGGAACACCAGGCGAGGGGCCTCTGTAATCACTGAAGATCAGCTTGGATACCGGCCCGTCACGGTCAAAACGGTCACAAAAACGGTCACACGCGAGAAATGCAGTCGGTGTCAGAAAACGATGCCCTACCAGCGCCGATGGCTGCCTCCTTGATGAGTACGGTCGTGGCGTGCGGACACAAAGTGTCGTGATAAATCAGGAGGCCGCCGACCAAAATCTTCGCGTTGGCTATGGGCCCGGCGTCATGTCGAGCTACGCCCAGCGGTCTGCGGAGGTCGAGACGGCGCGATCGTGGTCGCAAGCGATTGCGAGATTTCGACCATCGCTGTGATGTCGAGGATCCCGACCGTTGCAGAGGTCGGCTGCACGGACCTTCAGGATTGATATGTTTGGGAGCACGTTCGCAGCGATGGCCGCCTCGGCGTGTCCCCGACCGACACGCCAGCCAGTTTGCCGGTCCAGCAACCACTCGGCGAATCAGTCTGGCCGGATGCGAGCTTTGGTTGAGTCGGCCCGCAGCGCGGTGTGGTGTTGCCACCGGTCCGTTTCTGCGAGCCGCTCGCCGAACCCGGCATGCGTGTCTCCATGCACCGGGCTCTCCACGGTGTCTGCCGTTAGGCGTGGTCGGCCAGGGTCCAGGGGTTGGGGATCGTGTTGCCGCGATACCGATATCGTGTGATCGGCACCTTGGCGAGGTTGAACAGTTCGATCCCGTCCGCCGATGGTTTGTGCCACCGACCGGTGTGGTCGGCGAGGTGTCGGTGGACGTCCTTCCATCTCCAGCGGTGCAGCCGCTTCCACCAGCGGACAACTACTCAGACCCGATCGGTCGCGGTCCAGTTGGGCTGGCACGGATTCCATAGCAAGATGGCAGACGCAAGTTGAGGGGGATAGGTTGCCGTGTCGGCTGTGGCCTCCCTCTAGCTAATCGAGGAAGTAGGCGTCGACCTTCTCATCGGATTCCAGGATCTCGTCCGAAGCCACGCCGAGTTCCACCGCTAGCTCGACCGATCCGACGAGCGCGACCTGTACGTCAGGCGAGAAGGCTCGTTCGAGCAGCCCGAGATAGTCCGACATGCTCTGGTCCAGCTTTTCCAGTATCGCCTGGTACTTTGCGGCGAGTTGCTCGTCGAGGGTGCGCTGCTCGTCGAGGTAACGCTCGATCAGCGCCGCCTCTCGCTTCGTCAACGATGATGCGACGGCCTTGTACATCACAGTGCCGACCGTGGTGCCGATGACGGCGCTGAGGACCGGGATGGGGATGGTCGCCTGGCCGACGAAAGAGGACAGCGCGCGTACTGCGGCCTGCAAGGCGATGATCTCGGAGTTCTCGATGAACTCGAGTTCGTCGATCTGGTCCCGGCGGAGCTTGTTCGCTTGCTCTGCGATGCTGAAGGATGTGGTGACGATCGAGCTGGCGACGGCTGCGGAGGTCGCGGTGAAATTCGTGAGTGCGTAGATGCTCAGTCCTCGGACGCCACCCCTGCCGAAACCTGAGGCGGCTTCGCCTGCGAGGTCGATCCAGTCGCGCTCACTGAACTCGTTGAGCCGCTTGCCTTCCCGACGCTTGGCGACCACGGCCAGTACGAACGCGGTCCCGCCCGCGGTCGCGGCGGCCGTGAGTGCGGCCGTGCCTCCTTCTCGCAGCGTCGGACGGCTACGCTGGTAGGCATCGTCGCGCAGGGACCGGTCTGTGGCGTGGAGCGAGCCCTTTTCGGCCGCCATGGTCGAGGTGTAGACATCGCGCTGCACTTCGTTGTATTCGAGCGTCGAGGGTTCGAGCGATTCGAAGCCGACCGATCTGTCTTGGAAGAACGCTTGGACCCGCTGCCAGTTTCTGAGGGAAGGTCCGTCGCCGCTGCGTGACAGTAGCTTGCTCGCTTCCTCGGGCGACAAGGCATGTAGCCGCTGGATCACCTCGAAGTGGTCACGGGGGATCTGGTATTTCCCACCGTTGCGCACGTATTCGGGATACTTTTGGAGGTGCTCGGCGATCGCGCCCAGCGAGAAGCGGCCACCCGCTGCGACGAATTTCTGCTGGATCTCGACACTTCCGCGCATCAGGTCGACGGGTCCGTTGTCGTTGACCCACTGGTAGTCGGCCTCGTCGCCAAGGATCTGCTTTCGGGCGTTGCCAATCCCGACCTCGGCGATCTCGGCGATGAAGCCGTGCATGCCATGCTGTCCGCCGCGGTTGGCGGCGACCACCTCGAGATCGATCTTCCCGACGGCTTCATCGACACTGGTGAGCGCGTCCCGAAGGTGCTCGTCCTGCCGGCCGAGCACGCTCAGAAGGTTGTCTATGCGGAGCTGGTTGAGATAGCTCACCCAGGAAGCAACTGCCTGCTCCTGGGTGCCCGTGACGAACTCGGCAGCGTCACTCACTATCGGCATCCTGTTCGATGCGCATGCTCAGCATGGTCGCGCACGACTTCGTGTTTTTCACCAACGTAGCGAGTGTCGACCGCTCGGCAGGGGCGAGCGCGTGGAAATCGGCGCGGAAGTGCACCAAGGCTTCGCCGTAACTCTTTACCAGCCCTTCGCGGAGCGAGGTCGTTCGCTGGAGAAGGTCGTCGATCTGAGCATCCATGCCTTTGACGAGGGTGGTGTTGTGCTTTATCGCAGTCAGCGCTTCGTGCTTCGCCTCTCGATTCTCGAACTTCTTCTTCGCGAACAGGGCGATCGACGCGAGTAGGGTTGCGCCCGCGATTGTCCAGCCGATCGGGCCGGCAAGCGCGAGCAGTGTGGTGCCTGCCGCAGTGCCGCCGCCACCGGCGGCCAGTGCGCCGCCACCGAGCCACGCCAGTGCTGCCTGGCTGGCTGCCGCCCCGGAAAGAGCCGAGATCGCGGTGCCGGTCGACGCTGTCCCGAAGGTGGTGGCGACCCACATCGCCGCCGACGGCGCCAGGCCCGCTACCGCGGTGCCCGCCGCGAACCCGGCGCCGGCGCCGGCAGCCGACAACCGCGCCGCTTCCAGCTCTTTCTGAGCGAAATCCTCCGCGTTCAGGAACCGTTTCCGATGTACCTCGATCTCGTCGAAGTCGGTATCGAATGATTTCGGGGTGTTGGCGATGCTGTTCACCAACTGCTCGACCAGCTCGATCAGGTCCGTCGAGCGTTCGCGCTGACGCAACAGAGACTGGCCCTTGTCGGCCATCGCCGTGAAGACGCTGTTGTATTCCGCTACGGCCGCTTCGTAGGGGTCCGGCCCTTTCGCGGTCAGCTTCTCGACTCTGCCTCTGGCAGCGTCCTTGACGTTGCCGACCTGCCCGGCGAACTGTGATGAAGCGGTTCGCGCTGCCTTGCCGATCCCGTCGACGGTCCTGCCGATGCCCTCCTTGGTGTTGCCTACGTTGAGCTGTTCTACCATCGCACCCTCCAAGACCATTGCGGCTCAACTACATAACGGAGAAAATCGACCACATGTGACAGATTGGACGGGATGCACACGCCGATCCACCCAGGGCGGCGGCCCCCGGGTTGACTCACCGAGTGCCTCTGCTAATCCGCTCCACGGCTCCCCCTCGTAGGGCCAGCCCCCGCCGGGCGTGCCCTACGAACGAATCGAGATATACACCGCCGCAACAATAGAACCCCGACCACACTCCCACCAGGATCCGAGCGACCCCGCCACCAACAGGCCCGAACCCCCTGAGCTGTCGATACTTTCAGCAGCGAACCGAACCACATCAACCGTTGGGCAGGCTCTGTGCTCTGGAGGCAGGGCTGAGGATCGCGGAGGCGAGGGTGTTGACGCTGTCGAGTTCGGTGTCGGTTGCCAGGGGGATGGGACCACTTCGGAGCCGGTTTTGCCATGAGGATGGGACCACCCGTTTGCCACTGATGGGACCACCTGACTAGCGGTTTTGCCAGTTATGGGACCACCCGGTGTGGCTTCGGGGTTTCCGGTTGCTCGGCCGCTGTATTGGCCAGATGAGCTACCGGGAGGTTTCGGTGATCGAGATCAGGGAGATGCTGCGGCTATGGCTGCAGGGTCGCGGTTTGCGGGAGGTGGCCCGGCTGTCGGGCACTGACCGCAAGACGGTGCGCCGGTATATCGACAGAGCGCAGTCGTGTGGCGTGGACCGCGACGAGGGTGTGGAGCAGTTGACCGATGAGCTGCTGGCGGCGGTGATCGCCGGGGTTCGTAGGTCTCGACCGAATGGTAAGAGCGATGTGTGGGAGACTCTCGCCGGTCAGTCCGAGCAGATCAAGCAGGCCTGACCCTGACCAAGGTTCATATTCTGCTTGCCCGCCGTGGTGTGGTGGTGTCGTATCGGACGTTGAACCGTTATGCGCAGGCGGAATTGGGGTTCGGGCAGCGGCGCACGACCGTGCGGGTGGCCGACTGTGAACCTGGCGCGGAGGTGCAGGTCGACTTCGGTCGGCTGGGCCTGCTGACCGATGTCGAGGGCAGGCGGCGGGTGGTGAAGGGGCTGATCTTCACCGCGGTGTATTCGCGGCGTATGTTCGTCTTCCCGACCTACCGGGAGACACTCAACGACGTCATCGCGGGGTTCGAAGCCGCGTGGGTGTTCTTCGATGGCGTGTTCGCCGTCGCGATTCCGGACAACATGAAGGCGATCGTGGACCGCGCGAACGCGACCGATCCCCGGTTGAACGAATCGTTCCGTGAATATGCCGAGTCTCGTGGATTCGTGGTGGATCCGGCCCGGGTCCGCATCCCGCAGGACAAGCCGCGCGTGGAACGCTGTGTTCCTTATGCACGGTCGAATTTCTTTGCCGGAGAACAATTCCGGGACCTTCAGGACTGCCGGGAACGCGCGCAGCGGTGGTGCCGGGAGACCGCGGGGATGAGAATACATGGCACCACGCGGCTGCGTCCGGCCGAAGTGTTCGCCACCGACGAGCGTCCGAAACTCAAACCGTTACCCGATACCGTATTCGATGTCCCGGCCTGGGCGAATCCAAAGGTTGCGCCGGATCGGCATGTTCAGATCGCCAAGGCCCTCTACAGCATTCCCGGCGATTTGGTCGGGCAGCGGTTGACCGCCCGCATCGACACGGCCACGGTCAAGCTCTACTTCCGTGGTGAGCTGATCAAAGTTCATGCCCGGGTCGAGGCCGGTCGTCGGCAGACCGATCCGGCGGATCTGCCCAGTGAGCTGACCGCTTATGCGATGCGGGATCTGAATACGTTGCAGCGCAAGGCAGAAGCTGACGGCCCGCATGTCGGCGCTTATGCCGCGGCGGTGCTCGAGCATCCGCTGCCCTGGACGAAGATGCGGCAGGTCTACCGGCTGCTGGGACTGGTGCGCCGTCACGGCGCCGGCGCGGTCGATGATGCCTGCCGCCGTGCTCTGGACGCCGAGGTCGTCGACGTCGGTGTCATCGATCGCATGCTCGCCCGCGGCACCAGCGGCCAGCAGCTGACGCTGCTGCCGCCGCCTGCACCGTCCCGGTTCGTCCGCTCCACTACCGATTTCTCTGTCAGGAGGCCCTCGTGAGCACCACCCGTCGTCCCGCTGCGTCCCCGGCGGTCAAACCGATCGAGGTCACCCCGGAGTTGAAGTCGCTGATGCGGCGGCTCAAGCTCGGCCAGTTGCTCGATACCCTCCCGGAACGGTTGGCCCTGGCGAGGTCGAATCGGCTGCCGCACCACGACTTTCTGGAGATGCTGTTCGCCGACGAGGTCGCCCGCCGTGACCGGCAATCCGAGCAACGCCGCGCCAAGACGGCCCATCTGGACCCGCAGATGCACCTGGCGGCATGGGACGATTCGACAGCGGTCACCTTCGACCGTGAACTCTGGGCCGAGCTGACCTCGCTGCGGTTCCTCGCCGACGCCTACAACATCCTAGTGATGGGGCCGGTCGGGGTCGGAAAGACGTTCCTGGCCAACGCATTAGGACACATCGCGGTCCGCCGCCACCATACCGTTCACACCGAGCGCGCCGACAAACTGTTCAAACGGTTGCGTGGTGCACGCCTGGACGGCAGCTACGAAGACGAGATGCGCAAACTGCACCGCGTCGACCTGCTGATCATCGATGACCTGGCTCTGCACCGGCTCGAAGCGGTCGAGACAGGCGATTTCTACGAGCTGATCGTCGAACGCCACCTGGTTCGGACCAGATATTCCATGAGTGTCGCGAACGCGCGGTCATCCCCGCCGCATGCCAGGAGCCGTTGGTCATCGACACGATCTGCGTCCACCATGATCTCGATCAACCGGATGAAGGCGCATCGGTCGCCGTCGTGGGCGAGTTCGCGTAACCGTGCCTCATCGGCGGCGGTTTCGAGCCGGTCCATTGCCTGCGTGCAGGCCGAGGTGGACTCGGGTGTGTCGTGGATGTCGTATCGGTGGGCAGCACCGTAGTACGACCATCCTGCGCATTGATCGGCTGTGTCGGTGCTGTAGCGGCGCTGCATCGTGGTCTTCATCCCTTCCCCGGTCGGTATCCCTTCCCCGGTCGGTGCCGCAGCTGTGCCATCACAGTGATCAGCTCGTGCTGGGGGCAGACCGTGTGGTGATGGTGCCCAGCACTGGACCGCTGGGTCAAACCGAGCCAGCTGGCTCGGCTGGTTAGCCGCGGCGGGGTTTCTGCCGTTGCCGGTAAGACTCGCCCTCGACGACGAGTCCGTAGGCCGCCGATTGCAGCCGGTCCATCGCGGATTGGGCCAGTAGCGGGTCGGCCATCATGGTCAGGATCTCGGGGGGTTTCCCGGTTGCTGGTGATGATCGTCGAGGCTTTGCCCGCGGATCGTGTGGCGATGGGCGGGTTGCCGTCGATAGCCCCGACGGTCGGGTTCGGCACGCGGACCCGGGGTCCGCGGGATTACTACCTGCGGGTGATGGGGCCGACCAACTCGGCCCGGACCCCTCGATGCTGCGAACCCGCGGGCAGTTCCCCTACTGCAGCCAGTCACCCAGTTGGGTGTTGAAATCAGCAGGTGAGGTGAACCAGCGACTGGGCAGAAACGACGATTTCAGAGACTGATTGGCGCGTGCGACGATACCCTTGGACTCTGGATTATACGGGCGGCATTGCAACCATCCGGGTCGCGATCATCCCGATCGACCCCGACCACCCCGGCCACCGACCGGCCGCTGCGGCCAATTCCGGACTCGTTGTTCCACAACAGTCGTCGCGGCACCGCACCCAACTTGCCCCTCGATCAACGACCACATCCCGGCCACCAGATCCGGGGCTTGGCGAGCCGGGAGTGTCGTCGCGATGATGAGATCCTCGCCGAGCGTTCAGGCTCGGCGCTGGCCTGCTCATCGGAGTCAAGCACGCCTACAAGGACGCGTTGAGGCAAGCCCTCATCGATGACATCGTCGGCAGCCAGCGCTGACAAACCCGAGAACATCATATCCACAGCAACATTCGCCTCACCCATTCGAGGCATCGTGCCCTCACCCGGTCACGCTGTATCACCGGAATTGAGCCAGAGCCGGAGTTCCGACAGTCCCTCGGCACGGGTTCGCAGGGGCTAGTATTTCTTGCCGTCCGTGGTGCAAACAGCAGTAGGGGTGGTTGGGCCAGCGTTTGCAGTGGTGACGGTACTGGAGGAGTGGAGCAGCGGTGAGTTCGGGAACTGAGGTGCGGCTCCGCGAGATTCGACCACACGAGGGTGATCAAGCGCGCGCCTGGGAGGAACTCGCCTACCAGTTGCGGCCGCTGACGGATCCCGGCCATGTCGAGACCCGCAAGACGCGGGCGCCCGATGGCGGGGTGGAGTGGTATGAGTTGTACGACGACGGCCACCAAGAAGGTTTTCAAGCCAAGTTCAACGCGAACCTCGCGGATGCTCTTGGCGGGATGCGGGAATCGGTAAAAGCGGTCGCGACGAAACGCTCGCAGATGACTCGTCTCACCTTCGTCGTTCCCTACGATTTCACCGACGGTGCGTCGGCTAAGTCCAAGTCCGACCAGGATCGCTGGGACGACGCAGTCGCGAGCTGGAAGACGGACATCGTCGGAGCCGATCGCCTCACCTTCGCTGTGATACGTGCTGGTGATGTAGTCGATGTGCTGATGCACCCGGAGCATGTCGGTCGACGTGCATACTGGTTCGGAGCCCTTGAGCTCACCGAAGACTGGTTCTTTCAACGGTGGGAGGAAGCCCGCAATGTAGCTGGTGACCGCTACACGCCGGAGGCCGATGTGGCGTCGAGAATCCAACCAGTCCTCGACGCCGTGTGCGGCGCCAGCCCGTTCTTGGACAACCTCGATTCGCTTATTTCGAAGACCGGCATCGCATGCCTGCAGGATCACGGGATGTGGGATGACAGTTTCGCGGAAGTGCAGCAACACGTCGCTACCTTGCAAGCTGCGCGCGAGAAGTCCATCGGGTCAGCGGGGAGCGAGATATTGCACCTAGCGAGTCTCGACATCGACTTCGAGCAAATCCACGAGTCCACAAAGGCCCTGTCCACGCTGGCGGAACAGCGCTGGCCTGGTTCTAGGTCCGATCAGAGGCGAGGGCATGGCCGCGCTATGTCGGCAGTGGACGCGCTCCTCGGATTCTCGATGAGCCGGTTGCGCGACGTATATGAGGCTCGTGCTGTCGCGATCGAGGGCGTCGCGGGGCAGGGAAAGACCCATGCGTTGGTGCACGCGGCAAAGATCCTGTTGGACCGGGGCGTGCCAGCGATTGCGATCATGGGGCCCCGGGTCCGGGATACGAATTGGTGGGCCGCGTTCACCGACGTGCTTGGTGGGCTGCCCGTTACGTGTGATGAGTTCTTTCAGGCGCTGGACTCGCTTGCCGAGGCCAAGTCGTGTCGCGCGGTGATCCTGGTAGATGCCCTGAACGAGGCACAACGCCCACAGATGTGGCGAGAGGAACTGCCCGCGCTGCTGACGCAGGTACGCAAGTACCGGCATATCGCGCTGATCGTGTCCTATCGCACGGACTACCGAGAGATCATCGCGGCACCGCAGGACTTGGCGCGTGTGGTGCATCCCGGGCTCGCTGGTCGCGAAGCCGAAGCGTTGACGGCCTACTGCGCGTTGTACAGGATTCCGGTGCCGGCGCACGCGCAGCTCGATTCGGCGTTCAGCAACGGCCTGTTCCTGCGCATGTATTGCGCTGTCGCCGCCGACAGTGCTGACAAGGTGGCGAAGTTGCCCACGCGCACGTCTCTGTTCGCGCGTTTCGCCGAGATGCAGTCCCGGAAGGTGCGCGATCGCATGGGGCTGCCACCGACTTCCGCCGTAGTTTCCGACGCGCTCGATCTGATGGCCGTTCGGTTGCTAGCCAACGATGGGCGAGCGGTACCTCGTGCTGAGGTCGAGCCTGTGATCGACGAGTTGGTCCCCGGCCGACAGTGGCCCGAGACGTTGTTTCACCGGCTCGTCAGCGAAGGGTTGCTCGAAGTGCAGCCGAACTATGACAGGATCGAGTCAGTCGCATTCCCTTTCCAGGCCTACTCGGAGCAGCTACTCGCAGCACGAATGTTGAAAGTCCTCGATGGTCAGCGCCCTTCGTGGATCGTGCGAGTTCTGCAGCGTGAAAGCGTGCACCGGAAACGAGCGCTCGTCCGGCGCCTTCGTGACGCCTCATGGTTGTGGTCGGCGATGAGTGTGTTGCTTCCCGAACGCGGCGAGGTCGAGCTCATCGATCTGCTCCCGGAGCTCGCGGACGAATACTTGCTTGGTGAGGCAAACCGGGAAAGCTTGATCGATCGCACGCCCGCGTCGTTCGGGCCGCGGGCGCTCGAGCTCCTCGACGCCGGCATCCGCACCCGGGAGCCTGAGTGGATGGATGCGGTGCTGTCGCTGGCGCCCCGGGTGGATCACCCAGCCAACGCCGACTGGCTCCACAAGCGACTGGTGGCGATTCCCATGGCCGAGCGCGACGCGTCCTGGTCGATCGACACCTTCAACGTCGACGACTATTCCGCGGCTTTCGCGCGCCTTGCCGCGTGGGCAGAGAGCGGTGCTGCTGAGGCGAGCGCTGAACAGGTGCGGCTCGCTGGATTGGCCTTGATGTGGTTGCTGACCTCACCCAACCGGTTTTTGCGCGACCGGTCGAGTAAATGCCTGGCCGCGCTGCTGGCACGCAATCTGTCCGCAGCAGTGCCGCTTATTTCCGCAGCCCGGGAGGTGGACGACCTCTACGTACAGGAACGGATGTTGACCTCTATTTACGGCGCAGTGATAGTGGGCGGCGACAACGATCTCGATGCAGTGGGACAGATCGTGGGGTCGCTGGAAGGCTGGCTCGATAGTGGTCTTCCGGTCCATGACATCGCTCGTGACTCGGCGCGGGGAACCGTGGCGTGGGCCTGCAGTCGGGGCCGAGCGACAGCGGAGCTGGTAGAGCATTTCGCGCCACCTTACGGTACCGAGGCACCCGACGAGCCACCCACTGCCGAGGAACTCCAGCAGCGATACGGCCACATCGAAGGCGGCGACGGCATCGGTGGCTGGCGAGCTGAGACGATCCTGCTGTCCTGCCTGGACTGGATGGGTGACTTCAACAAGTACGTCGTCAAATCCGACGTGGGATTCTTCAGCGGCTACCCGCTGTCAGGGCCCGCGCCGGCTGCGAAGAAATACCGCGACCCCGAAGGCGTCGTTGAGGCCGATTGGGCTGGCCGGTGGATCGCCTACCGCGCTATCAGACTCGGCTGGACGGCTGAGCGGTTCGCGGAGTTCGAGCAGCTCCACGATCTACGTAAAGGCCGAGAGGCGCACAAAGCCGAGCGATTCGGGAAGAAGTATCAGTGGATCGCGCTGCACGAACTGCTCGCCCGCCTGGCGGACAATCGTCACCCCGCCTACGAGACGTGGAATTCAGATTCGATGACCTACCAAGGCCCCTGGTCGTGGTACGGCCGCGATTTCGACCCCACCCTACCGCCGAGCGTCCGCGAGGACGAGTCGAACATCTGCACGGTGGCGCGAAGCAAATTCGACGGCTGGGCGGCCCTGAACTCGCCCGCTCTGGACCCTTCCTGTCCGGGGCACGAGTGGGTGTCAGACCTCAGTGACCTTCCGGGCGCTACTGAGCTGTTCGCTCCGACGGATGCCGAGGGGCGCGCCTGGATCGCGCTACAGCGCTACTCCACCTGGGATCGTGACAATGCTCGGCGTCGAGGGATCACCAAGCGGGAACTGGACGTCTTCTTTCTCCAATTCTCCTGGCTCACTCCCCGCGACCACGGAATCCACGTCTATGACTATCTGGCAGAGCGCGGGCTGAGCGGGCGATGGATGCCCGACCCGAAGGGCCGCCCCTATACCCAATACCTCGGCGAGCAGGGCTGGGCGCCGATCGTGTCCACCGCGGTTCCGGAGGCCAGCGACCACGATATTCCAGACGAGCTGAGGAAGCGTGCCCTTGAGGTGCGGCCCGCGATCGAGCAGTACGTGTGGGAGGGCAGCACCCTCGACTGCTCACTCGATGAATCGGTGAGTTTCCATCTTCCGACAGCAGAACTGCTCGGCTCTGCGGTGTGGGAGGGCCATACTGCGGAATGGCGCGAAGGAGACACTGTCGTAGCCAAGGCAATTCAAATCGATGACGGGGAGAACGGGCAGGATGTCCTGCTCGTGGACCCGGATTGGCTCGACGAGCGTCTGCGTGAACTAGATTCCGAACTCATCATCGGCACATTGAGTGAAAAGATCGTGCAGCGGGGAGACGACCGCGACAGCGTTGTCTCCTCGGACATCTGGTATGTCGCACGGGTGTCTCCGGGGGAATCGCTGAGCTGCACCAAACCGCACCTGCGAGTACGCCAGCCCGCGAGGATGCCGTCCGAATTGCACACCGAACTACCTCACGACGGTGCGACGCCGACCGCAGACGCCGATGACTGCGAACGCGAGTAATCCCGGAGACATGGAGCACACACTGCCTTGATGGCGTCAGCTTCGAGAACCGTTGCAAAACAGTGGAGTTGTCGCCGGCGACCCGGTTTGCCCCGTCGGCGACCACTAGGTCGAACGCGGACAGGCGGCCGAGTGCGAAGGCTGCGGCGATCTGCGGAGATGACTGATAGGCAGGGAAGACCACACGCGGTGCCGACCGCCGACGCAGGAACGCCGATATCTCGATGGGTTCGGTCGTAACGGGCACACCCAGCTCACTCGTGTGGATGACCGCTTCGTCGGCATTCTGGGCGACGGTCTCGTCGGAGCAGACCGGCAGGGACTCGAACGACTTCTTGGCATGGACCCTTCAGATCTGCATCGTCTGCTTGAGCAGTGACAGCGACGGCAGCAGGACGAGGGTCCGCTCGGCATCGAGCTCCTCCTTGATGAACAAATACGTATGGGTCTTGCCGGTGCCGCACGCCATGATGAGCGGCCTCCCTGTCGGCAGCCTGAAAGCCTTTGACGACGTTGCCTATCGCTTCCCGTTGGTAGTCACGCGGCTTGGCCAGCCTGGACGGTGGCGAGGGCCGCGGGTTCGTCGACTCGGCCAGTTCACCTCTGATGTCAGCAGGTCACTCAAACCCACAAAGCTGACATGCCTTTCTTGGTCGTTGATCGTCGTTCGACGAGCTATGTGGTGCAGCTTGTCGCTAGTGGCGATCAGGAGTCGGAAGGAGAAGTCCGGAAGCGACATCGGCGAGGAACTTGTTCGCATCGTTCCTGGTGACTGTGCGATCTGGAGCATCTGCCTGGTTCTACAGGTCATCTGCGACACCACTTACAGATGGATCTGGACATCGCTTCTGATCCGAAGATGTTGGTACAGAGGAATTTCGGCGTCACCTGGTCGTGATGGTGGCAGGCTGCGCCGCAACGTTCTGTGTCCTCTGTCCGAGGCCCGGAACCTGTCTTGTAGGAGCCGCGTTGCCGCCGCGTCGTCAGTCCAAGGTGGAGCTGTATGCCGCCATCCGGCGGGATTCGCGGACGGGGCTGTCGGGCCGGGAGTTGCAGCGCAAGTATAACGTCGGGTATTAGACGGTGAGGGCGGCGTTGCGGTCGGCGTGGCCGGCCGAGCGTAAGAAGTACCCGTCGCGGGCGTCGAAGCTGGATGAGTTCAAGCCGGTCATCGATGAGTGGTTGGTGGCGGACCTGGACGCTCCGCACAAGCAGCGGCACACGGTGCGGCGGATCTTCGCCCGGTTGATCGACGAGCAGCGCATGACAGATGTCAGCTACGAGACCGTGCGCGAGTACGTGTCGAAGCGCAGCCGGAGATCCGTGTCGCTGCCGGCCGCGGCCCGGCCGAAGTGTTCATTCCGCAGACCCACCGGCCCGGTGAAGAAGCGGAGGTCGACTTCGGGGAAGTCGCCGTCGAGCTGCGCGGTGAGATGATCACGATGTTCTTGTTCTCGTTGCGGTTCTCGTTCTCCGGCAGAGCGATTCACCGGATGTCCACCTCGGATGGGCAGGAGGCGTTCTTCGAGGGGCACGTTCATGCGTTCCGGCGGCTGGGCGGGGTGCCGTTCGGGAAGGTGCGCTACGATAATCTGAACGCGGCGGTCGCGCGGGTGATCGGGTTGTCCCGTCTGCGGGTCGAGACCGATCGGTGGACGGCGTTCCGGTCTCACTGAGACCTGGATGTCTTCTACTGCCAGCCAGGACAAGCCGGGGCTCACGAGAAGGGCGGCGTGGAAGGCGATATCGGCTTCTTCCGCCGCAACCACCTTGTGCCGGTGCCTCGCGTGAACTCGGTCGATGAGCTGACGCGATGATCGATGAGTTCGACGACGCCGATGACGCGCGCCGTATCGGTGCCCGGGCCCGCACGATCGGGGAGCATTTCGAGGTCGAGAGGGCGCTGTTGAAGCGTTTGCCGGACGAGGAATTCGAGACCGGTCTGTGATTCACCCCGCGAGTCGATAGGTATTCACTGGTCACGGTTCGCACCAATCGTTACAGCGTGCCGATCCGGTTGATCGGCTGCCAACTGCGGGTGCTGCTGCACACGTCGGTGCTGATTGTCTACGACCGCCGGACCGAAGTCGCCCGGCACGAACGGATCGCGGGCAAGGCACAGACCGCATGGACCTGGATCACTACCTGGAAGGGCTGATCGCAAGCCCGGCGCACTGGCTGGGGCGACCGCGTTGGAACAAGCTCGCGCAGCTGGCCGATTCACAATCGCGCATGACGCGTGGTGGGCCGCGGCCCGCAAGGCCCACGGCGACCGCGACGGCACCCGCGCCCTCATCGAGGTGCTACTTCCGCATCGGCACATGCCCACGACCGGGTCATCGCCGGACTCGGGACCGCGTTGGAGGTCGGCGCGCTGACCGCCGATGCCGTGGCATTGGAATTGGCTGCGCTCATTTCGCTTGAGCGCCTTTCGCCACCACACTTGTGCCCACTTTGGGGCGTCGTCCCGGTGACATGTCGGTGACACAAGCCCCCCAAAACACCCGCCGGACGGTCGAATACCGAATCGCCAAGTTACGCGACCGGGCATACAGTCAATCCCAGGGAAACCGGTCCGGGGCTGCCTCCCGGAGCAGAACGCCGGCGGGACAGTCGGGAACCCGGTCCCGTCCTATCGTTGCCGACTTCTACAACCGTGCTCCCTTTTCGAGGTTGCACTGGCGGCAGAGAATCTGCAGGTTGTTCACGCTGGTGGCCCCGCCACGGCTGAGTGGGATCACATGATCGAACTCCAGATAGTGGATGGCTCCGCATTGGCAGCATTTGCCGCCGTCGCGTTGATAGACCTCGGCCCTGACGTGCGGCGGGATCGAGCGGCTGTCGCGTTGCCCGGGTGCGAGGACCAAGCGTTTGGCAACGCGCAGCGCACCCTCGAGAACCGCGGCGACCCATTCGGGGTCGTGTACTTGGTAGGTACCGCCCCCGCGGGCGGTCGTCGCGGACACGATGACGTTGCCGTACTCGCTGGTGACCGACACGATCTTGGCCCACGGGAGTTCGCTGCCCGCGCCGGAACCGACGAACCGAACCTTCTTGTTGCTCGCGATGATTCGCCCAGGCGTGCGCTTAGGACCGTTGGCTAGATACTTGACGTGCAAGGCGTCGACTTCGAGGTAGATGAACTCGCCGGCTTCCAGGTGTACGCGCGGCGACTGCACCCGAGGCAGTTCCCCGGCCCGCACCTGCGTAAGGGATCGGCCGCGCAGCATCCGCCGACGGAGCTCGTCGATATGGCGCTGTGCGGTGCCTAGGTTGGTCACGGCGCTCAGCGTGGCCACCGCACGTTCGAACTCGTCGAGTTCGCGTTCCTCGATCTGGCTGTCGGCGAACGCGAAAGTCACTACACGCTCGAGGTATGCAATTGCCAACGGGGTCAACGCTTCCCTGCCGGTACCCGCATGCACCTGGTGGAACATCAGCGAAACCCACAGCGTGTCCCACTCCGGCCCGTGAGGTCCAGTTGTGGTGAGTACCTGCGATGCTTGGGCGCGCCAGCCCTGCATAATCTGCCAAACATCGTTCTCGCACCAGCGGCACGGCCGAGTCCCGCGAAACCGAGACTGCTGGACAGGACGCCCGCATCGTTCGCATACCCCTTGTCCAGCGGGAAATATCTGGCGACGGTCCTCGCTCCAGCCGTTCTGCCACCATCGGTACCAGCCAGGGCGGTCCGGGTCGGCGTACCAGCCGGGTTTCATATTCGGCTGAGCGGGAGGCGCGCTCGAGGAGGCTGCACCTGACGGACGGTCGTGCTGCGCGGGCGCGACAGACGCCGCCAGCCCCGGGACGTGCGCGGAAGCCGGCGGCGGTTCGGGCTCGTTGTCGACCTGCACACCGAACTCCTCAGCGAGTCCACGAAGACCGCTGCTCCATCCCTGCATCACGCAGCGGAACTTCCACCCGCCGTTTCGCCGGTAGAACTCGCCCAGGACGATCGCGGTCACGGCTTCGGTCTGGTTGACGTCGAACGAGAGAGACACATTTCCGCTGCCTTGCTCTCGTACAGATACGGTGAGTCCAGAGATATCGCGGAACGATCCTTCTTCAACCGATCCGGTGATCACGATCCGAGAGATCTCCGGCTCGACGTCGGCGAGTGCGACAGTCACATCCGCGCGAACCGCCGCCCCCTCAGCGAGCGACACCGCTCCGGAAGGATGGCGGGGTGCGTTGTAGAACACGAAGTCTTTGTCGTCGCGAATTTTGCCCGTCTCGGTGACCAGGAGTGCCTGTGGATCCACCGCACATTCCGCGGACCACGTGAGGGTGACGGCCATTTCCGATGTGGGTACGAAGGCATTGGCCCCCGGTGTCAGCTTCATGTATTCGCGCCTGTCACGCCCGTGACTGATCTTGGCTCGACCACGCTACTCTCCTCCAACCCTGAACTGCCTCACCATATCGACCTGCCCACGGGACCGTTACAGGGTTTGCCCATGACGTCAGAGGACGATTACGTGCGTCGCGGCTTTCTCCCAGGTTCGGCCGTCCAGCTTCGACAGCAGTGCCCACGCTGTTGCTACATCATCAAGTCGTCAGAACCACGTCGGTCATGGCAGACCGCTGCTCGGAAAGGCTCACTTCAGCGCTGTGACAAGGAATTTGATCTTCCGTCAGGGCGCGGACAGCTAGAATTTCGCAGCGCTCCCGACTCGGTCGACGAAGGGCAACAGTATGCCGCTAGAGGTCAACAAACACGTCCAACGCATACGCCGTTACCAGCCGTTCGATGTCGACACCTCTGAGATGATCTACGAGTTGCAGGCAGAGTGGACGCAGTCACTGTTCCCCGTCGTGACGCTCAGCTACCTGCTGGAGGCCATTGAGCGACCGACCACGAAAACCATCGTCCTGACCGGGGACGCCGGGCATGGCAAGACGAGCCTGTGCGCCAGCCTTCTGACCGCGCTGCGGATCGATGCCGAGTCGGACACACCAGATGTCCGGAAGGCAGTTTTTCGCGAGCTGTCCGACGCCGGCAACGCCAGCCGTCCTATCGGCCGGACCCGTAGCGGACGCCCGCTGTACATCATCAGGGATCTCAGCGAGTTCAGCGTGCCGGCGGGCGCTCACAAGCTCGTGGAGCTGCTTGATCCTCCGGACGAGGGCGTCGCGATCATCTGCGCAAACGAGGGCCAGCTACGCAAGTGCGTCGCCGAAGACGACAACCTTGACAAAGGCGGCACCGGGCGCGCCAAGATTCTGGTGACAACTCTCGCGGACGGCATCGTCCGCGGGCAGGTGAGCGACCCCGATGGCACGGTCACTGTCATCAACCTCAACTACCAGTCCGTAGCGGCCGACAGCCCCAACGGCGGCCTCATCCCTTGGGTCCTGAAGCAGTGGACGACGACGCAATGGTCGCGGTGGAAGCCCTGCGAGGCCTGTGATGCACAGAAGGTCTGCCCAATCCTGGCCAACCGCAACGAATTAAGCGATCCCACCTGCGGGCCTCAGCGGCGGGCCGCGATCCGGGACGTGTTCGCCGCGGCCGAGCGCACCGGGGCTGTAGTCACGACCCGTCAGGCGCTGTCGGTGACCAGCTACATGCTCACGGGTGGCCTGTCCTGCGAGAACGTCCATGAGAAATACCGGCGGTCGCACTCGAACAGGTTGTGGCAGGCTCCCCACTTGTACCACCAGGCTCTCTTCGGTGACCGGCTGACCCAGCAACAGCGTCACCTGGTTCCCGCCTTCTTCGCGCTACGAAAGCTGGACCCGGGCAAGGTCTCCCGTCGCCAGGTCGACGACCGACTGGACCCGGACACGGCTGGCGACTTCCCTCCCACGGACGCCAGCAGCTACCTGCAGAAGGTCCGTACGAGTCGGGACGTTCAGAAGCAGGCCGAACAGTTGCGGGGCTTGTACACGTTCCTGCGCCGAGCTGACTTCTTCAACTGCGACGACAACAAGGACCGGTTCGCCCGCATGGGCCTGCAGGCCGGAGACGACTTCGTCAGTGTCCAGGACAAGAACCGGGACCTGGCAGACACCAGGGTGCGAGACCGCTTCCTCAAGGGCCTGGAAGCCGTCCAGGGCATCCACCGGGCGGGGAGCAACCCTGACTTCTTCGTACTTGACCCGGCCTTCTTCACCCACCGCGCCCGCGCGGCCGTGATCTCTCGGCGCGTGCCCAGCAAGGGTGTCGAGGTCGTCGACCAGGTCACCCAGTGGCAGGAGGAAGGCCGGACGGGCGTCACCCCCGAGATGCAGAACGCCGTCGAGTGGCTCAACCGGGCCATCTACATCCGAATCCCGGCCGTCGCCCCTGACCGTGGCGCAGTCTCGGTGGAGGCGGACCTTCTGCGCTTCGAGTTGCTGACTCGGTGGGCCGCGGGCCTGCGTAGCGAGGTCCAGCACGAGGCGGAGATCCGCGGCCTGAGTGGATCCTTGGCGGAACTGGCTGATTCGTCGAACAAGGATGACGAGATCCAGGTGCTGGTGGGCAACGTCATGAGAAAGCTCATGATCGACGTCGGCGACAAGATCAGGTCGGTGCGTGCGTGATGGCTGATCGTTCCAAGGCCGAGGTCGTCCTTCGCCTCTTCGGGGTGAATCTCGAACAGCAAGGCCGCGGTTTCTACGTAACGCTCGAGATGCTCGCGATCGCCCGCGGCGTCTACCTGGCGCATCAGGAAGACCCGGAGAAGTTCGCAGGACTCCTGGATGACGGAGCCGACACGGCTTACAAGAGGATCTCGCACGACCTGGCCCGGCGGATCGCGACCGAGACCCGCATCGTCGAGGGCGACGAGGAACTCGGCAAGGCCGTCGAGCTTGACTCTCCCGAGACGTCGGAAACGCTCCACGCCCTGTTCTCGTCCCTGTTGGTCGAGATCCCTGGCCGTCGTAGCCAACCCAGTTGGTTCGGCGCGCACATCTATCCGTTCGTCGGTGAACTCATCCACTACGACGCAGTCGAACGACGAATCAAGCAAAGCGATGCTTCCCTCAAGAAGAGCGCCAAGAAGCGCACGCAGGCCAGCAAGGTCACTGCTGGTATCAATGCTCCGAGTATCGAGCGCTACCTCTTTCGCGATGGTGGGGGCTGGGCCTACAAAGTCCTGCGCAGCGACCCTGATCCTGACCGCAAGGAAGCGACCCGACAGGGCCTGACCGACCTAGTACAGGACAGCGGCACCCCGCTGGGCAACCTTGCCAAGGCACTCAGCGCGCACGACTTCGACTACGACGAAGCGCCCGTGGAGGGCTCAGACGCAGGAATCGAGCTGCACGGGGATATCAGCCCGTGGCCTGATCTACTGAGGGCAGGGACCCGCAACGTCGTCACTCGGATTGCGACGGTCCCCAGGGCCAAGCGCACCGAGAGCCTCATGCACTGGGTTCCCTACTGCTTGGCACGCCACCAGCTGCACCTGGCACGCACGAAGCTCGGCGCTACCGAGCGCGAGTCGATCCTGTTGGACTTCGGCAACGAGGCAACCCCGCTGCGCAGAGAGTCGCAGAAGAACCTCACCAGCTGCCGCAATGACATCGTCAACGCGATCAACGTCCAGGCTCGGGAAATGATCGGCGAAATCGAAGCCGAAGGCGACGAGGTCAAGAAGCGCCGCTACGAGAGATTCACCAAGGAGGTCGGCAACGCGGTCGTCTCGCCCCGAGCGTTCTTCAGCGAGACCCTCGCTGCTGTGGGAGCCCTGAACGCGACGGTAGGGCGTCGACACTTCACCATGAAGCCCCCGATGCTCGAGGGCCTGGTATCTGCCACCGTCCCGCAGGGCACGGAGATGGAGTTCGACCAGTTCTGCGCACTGCTGTACGAGAAGTACGGGCTCGTGGTGGAAAACAAGGTCGCGGCTGCGAGCCCGTTGGCCTACGAGGTCGACCCATCGGTTCTTGACCACAACGGCAAGGCGTTCCGGCAAAAGCTGGCCGCTATCGGTCTGCTCACTCAATATTCAGATGCAACCAGCATGGTCCGAGGGGAGCCCCAGTGACCGTCAGCAGTGTCCGAGCCCTCGGTCGGTTCGTCGCCGACGAAGCACTCCGCAAGGTCACTGAGATCAGCGGAGCCCGTGCCGTCCTGCGAGTCAGCGGGTTCGATCAGCTGACTGTAGCCGAGGCTCTCCGTCGGACGGCCCAGAGTCTGTTGGAGTCGCCGGACCTTCACGTTGTCGTCAAGGTCGGCACCTCAGAGCCGATCGAAGGCGTACCTATTGAATACCTGCTGGATCCGCAGGACCAGCTGACCAAGTGGCGAAATTCGGGACAGGGTACGGCGGTGCTGCTCTTCGAGTGGGGGGAGTCGCCAGACGCACAGGGGCTGGCGGCCATGAACGCCCTTGACGATGCCTCAATCCTTGGCGACTACCACGATGCCGCCGGCGAGCGCGGGTTCGACAGATTCATGGCAGAAGTATGGAAGGAGGCAGGTGGCATCGGCACCGTTCCAGCCTTGATGGCCAAACTTCTGCCGGAGATCTGGTGTGCCATCACCGATGAGGAGCCCCGGTCCTTGCACCGCTGGGCAGCATTCCTGGTCGAGACCGCGCAAAAGGTGGCAGCAACTCAGGTCCATACCCCTGACGTGGTCTACCGCGAGATCTCTGCAGCCCTGCCCGCTCTTGACCTCTTCCCGGACCGAGGACTCTTCATCAAACCCGCCGCGCTGCCCGCCCGGATCAAGAAGAACGTCTCGGTCAGTGCCTTCAAACAGCCCACCGGCAAGGAGATCACCGAAGACGATCTGATAGACCGCATCGCCACGACCGAGTTCAGCGAGGAGTCCCTGGACCACATCGGTACGGACTCCGAGACTGCCAAAACGCGCATGCGCAGCCTCGTACTCGACCTCAATCGCAGTGGTGCTAACCCGCAGGATCCTCGTCAGCTGCGCTGCGAGCAGGACCTGACTCTCTGGCTTGAAGTATTCGAGCAGAAGTCCACAAAGATCGGCCTGGGCCAGCAGGTCCGGCAGGAGATCGAAAGGACCGCCACAGACCGGGTCGACGAGTTCGACGCCATGCTGATCGAAGACGCGCTCGACCGTGGAGATCAGGAATCCGCGCAGCGCTTCCTTGACGAGGCTCCCGCCGATGGGGCCGAAGCGCTGGCAGACCTGCTGTCCAAAGGGTCGCGGCGCAAAGTCGAGAAGCTTGCCTTTCCGGACTCACAGTTCGTCCGGGACCCACTGCGGGCCCTGCTGCGCGAGCTGACCTACTTCGCCGACGAAGAGGAAGGCTCCGTCGTCGTCGGACTTGAAGGCAACCAGGAAGCCGGGCGGTGGAGCCGATGGCTGTTCGCTTTCCTGTACGCACGTACCCTGCGTGATGTCCAGGACTCCACCGGACTTCGGCTGACCCTGGAGGTCAAGAACTGCCTACTGGACCTGACAAAGCCGCCCCTGCCGGAGGAGGACGAGCCGTTTGACCCGAACGCCGAGTGGGCCTCGCTGCGCATCCTGGTCGAGATGGACGGCGCCGCCCAGCGACGCTTTCGCTGGGACCCCCTGGGCATCCCCGGACAGATCGCACTGGCGGCCCTCATCCACGGTTGGCGAAACCCACCTGGCCATGCCAGCAATTTGACCTTCGACACCTTCCTCGCAAAGTTCAATGACCCTCGGCTGTGGCAGATAGTCGAACCTGTGCCGCCTGTCCCCGCATCACATTTCGCCGGCCAGCTGGAGCGCCTCAAGCTGGAGCACTTCGAGCGATTCTCCGACGGGCTTGACGCCGGCAACATCAAAGATTATGTACGCGAGTGGGAAAGCATTCTCCGCGAAGTTCGCACCACCCTGGTTCCCGACAACGCTCCGAACGCAGACCTCGAGTCCGTCGTGCTGACCGATGTCGTCAGACTGGCCGATCACCGCATGATGATGCTGGCCACCCACCCGCTGAAGCTGCGCTGGCTGGCAAAGAACTACGAGGAGGCCGCCGGCAGCATCGAGACCGCCCTGAACAAGGAGGGAGGTCTTAGCCTCAATCAGGAGAACGAGGACCTCTTCTTCGACGCCATCGACCGTATCTCCCCCCATGGGACTCCGGCGGTCCTCGTCGGGCCCGGCGGAACGATCGCCATTCCGATGCGGGAATCGGCCGGGCACGAGGAGTACGTGCCGGTCCGCTACGGCGGCAACGAGTCCAAGGACTGGCTCTCCAGCGTGGACGAGACCGCGATCGATGAGATGGTCCGCGTCATCACCGAATACCTGACGACCTACCCCCACAAGCTCGACGGCCTACGCGTACTGCTTCTGGACCGCAACGGCGACCCTGTCCTGCCCATGCGCGTGGCAAAGCAGATGCGGGCCAAGAACCCTCGCCTGAAGGTTGATCTGGTCGTGCTGGCTCCCCAATCCACCCATTACGAGATCATCCAGGGTTTCGACCTGCAGTTCTCCGGCGCGGAGATGTCCGAGGACAGCTTCCTGCCCGACGTCCAACTCATACTGCAGGCATGGGAGCCCGACCAGGAAGCAGACCTGTCAGGGCTGGAAGACACCATCGACCTCGCTCTGGCTCCTGCACTGTTCGGCACCCAGACCAGTATCAAGGAGAGCACCAAGAAGGAATCCCTGTCCGGCTCCTTCAACTCCTGGAAACACCCGGCCTCACACAACCTGGCTCAGACCAGCGAGAACGTCGTAAGAGCACTGTTGCCCGAGACCGCTGACGAGACTCTCGAGTCCTGGTCGACCTTGTGCGTGCGCTACGACCGCCGTTCCCCGGTTTCCCGGGAGAGCGTCGACGGCATCGACTACTTCGAGATGCAGGTGCAGTTCGATCAGCACCAGGACTTGTTCACCACCCTGCACTGCGTGGCCCACTGGGTCGTCACCCTCGACAGCTTCATCGGCCGTGAGCAGATCGATGCGCTGCGTAACCGCCCTGACGTCATCCTCGTCAAGCCCAATGTCGGCAAGAATGAGTCCTACACGCTCATTGTCAGCTCGCAAACCGGTCAGCAGTTCGTCGTCCAGCGACTGCGGCGTCGGCTGGAGCAGATCGGGGTCGTCACCCCGCAGGACGCCGAAGGCACTGCCAAGCGGATCTACGAGGTCGGCCGCAATGTGGCCCCTGGCGCCGTGCTGCGCTCCCTCGGCATCGGCACCACCGTCAACGAAGTCGTGGGCTTGGTCGCCACCCGGTTTGTCATCGACCAGCAGTTCCCCGTCCCTCAGCAGGGCATGAGCCTGGTCACCTGGATCAGCTTCGACGAGCACCACCGCTGGTTCGGCCGAGGACACAAAACCCGTGCCGATCTGGGCCGGTTCGTGCTGACCGTCCAGGACGACGGCACGGTCCAACTGGATGTCCTGGTCGCCGAGTCCAAGTTCCGCCAGACCTTCGACGTCGGCTCGGCCGAGGAACAACTCAATCGCACCACCGATCTGTGCGCGGATGCCTTCCGCTCGGACGGCGAGGCTCGCCATGACCGTCCCTTCTGGCTGGACGAGCTTGCCGCCGCGATCACTCAGACCAGTGGAAATGCCTTACAGGCCGCAGACCTTCCAGCCCGCACCATGATCGGCAACGACGACCACCGTCAGGTCGAGGCAAAGGTCCTTGACGCCCTGCGCTCCGAGGAGGTCCAGCTCGGTCAAGTCACCGGCGTTGCCGTGGCCATCTCAGCCGAGGACGATCAGTCAGCGCCTGCGGTCGGAAGCCTCGGCAAGCACACCCTGGTGAGGCTGAACAAGCACGAGCTGCTGAACCTCATCGGCGCTCTGCGCGCCAACCATGACCCCAGCACTGCCGACCCCCTTGTTGTCTCTGGGGGCCTCAGTGGGACCGTGAAGGTTCCTGACACTGTCGTCAAGACCTCCTCAGCAGGCATTTCCGCCGAACTGCCCACTGCGGAAGTAACGACGGCACCTGTCGAGGTTTTCGGAGCGACCGCTGCGACAAACGCGCCGAGAGCGGTAGCTGCCCGTCACCCTGCCGCAGAGGTAGATCTTGTCCTTCTGAAGGCTCACCACGGTGGGCTCCCCGAGGAGGAGCTGAGGCTTCGATACAACAAGGTCATCGACGTCTTCGCCCACCACAAGGTCGCGGTCACCGCACCGGAGGTCGACAAGTGGCAGGAAGGACCCGGCTTCTACATCTTCCGGTTTATCCCCAATCCCGGGGTCACCGTAGACAAGCTGATCAACCGACGCGACGAGATCTTCCTGGCCCTGGCACTGCCCTCGGGGTTCAGCATTCGCACCCGCAGCGACCGCGGCTCCGTGCTTTTCGAGATCCCCAAGATCGACGACGAGAAGTACGGGGTCGACGCCAAAGCGCTGTGGCAGCGGTGCCCGGCAGATCCCGAGAGCCTCATCGCCCCGCTGGGCGCCGACATCGAGGGCAACACAGTCACCATTGACCTGTCCTCCGCAGACTCACCGCACTTGCTGGTGGCCGGCACTACCGGATCAGGAAAGTCCGTCGCCCTGGACACGATCCTCAAGGGTTTGGTCCGGTACGACAAGAACACCCTGCGACTCCGCCTCGTCGATCCCAAGGGCACCGAGCTTGTCGACTTCGAGGACGACCCTCACCTTGATGGCATGATCGGCATGGACGCCGCCGACGCCATCGAGATTCTCGAGGAAACCGTCGAAGAGATGGCTGTGCGCTACCAGGACATGAAGGCGATCCGCACACGCAAGCTCGTCGAGTACAACGCCAAGGTCGACAAAGCAGACCGAAAGCCCTGGATCGTCATCGTCCTGGACGAGTACGCCGACCTCACAAGCGATCCCGACGAGAAGAAGCACATCGAAGCGCTACTCAAACGCCTGACGCAGAAGGCCCGCGCAGCGGGCATCCACGTCATCGCAGCCACCCAGCGCCCGAGCGCGGACGTTATCTCGACGACTATCCGCTCCAACTTCCCAGCCCAACTCGCCCTGCGGGTCAAGACCGCGACCGACAGCCGCATCATTCTAGACGAGACCGGAGCCGAAGCTCTTGCCGGACAAGGCGACGCCTTCCTGCACACCGCCAAGGGCACCATACGACTGCAGGTTGCCTACGACGGGAGCTGACCAGGCCCGAAGACCGCGGCTGTGTCGGCGCTCTTCCAAAACCCGGCCATTGGCGTTCTTTGAAAAGTAGGCCACCCAACCAGTATTGGACGGGTGATCAAGTTGCAGGACTGGGCGGAGATTCGGTATCTCCACAAGAGCGAGGGCCTGTCGATCAGGGCGATCGCGAGGCGGACGGGTTTCTCGCGGGACATGGTGGCACGGGCGGTGCGGGCGGAGTCGCCGCCGAAGTATTCGCGGGTGTCGGGCCGTCGGCGTTCGAGGCGCACGTGCGGGAGCTGTGGGCGAGTTTCTCCCGCGTCTCACCATGAGGTGCTGGTCAATCAATGCTGCTGGCGTCGACCGTCGTGATGACGACTGGATCGGACAATCTTTCAGACTGGCTGACTGTGAACGTGCGAGCAGCGCAAGAGCTTTCGTGTAGGCGCAAGGGCGTGTGATTAGCAGGTCAGGAGGACGGCGGTGACTACTCGATGGATGCACGGACGTAAGTAAGTGTGGTGCCGGCCGAGCAAGAACGCGAGGGCATGGCCGACTTCCGGCGCCTGACGAGCGCCGCCGCCGGCCATCAGCTGGTGCCGTGGGAGATCAACGGAGTATGGGCCGAGCCCGATCGGTTCTGGACGCGGCGTCCGCTCGGCGAGGTCGTCTTCGGTGGAACCGGTGGGGTCTTCGGCGCGTCCTATAGTTCGTAGGCAATCCGTCAACGGGACCGAGAGGAGTGATGGCGTGTCCTGGAAGCTGCGGATCGACCGAGGACCACGCAGGGCGTGGCGCGAGTCCACTTATCGCGTTCAAGATCAGTGGACTGATATGCCCATCACAGGATTTTCGGATGAGGGTGCCGTATCGCCGTGAGCAATGCGACCCCATTTGTGCCAGCGGTGGCGGACCGTTGTGCGGTTTTGCGATCGGAGATCGCTGCGTTCTATGCAGGTTTCGGGCAACCCGAAGCGTTGATGGCGGCCTTCTCGGATGCTGTGGTTGTTGTGGCGTTAACTGATGATGATCGGTTGCTCGTCAGTGAGTTCGGCGGTGTGGATTGGGTGTGTGCGTTCACCAGCGTTGAGGAGTTTGCGCACTACCAAGTCGCGCGGGGAGTGGCCCTGGACGGTGAGTACCGCTACCACGCACTGCTGGGTAGACGGATCATGGACGAGATCACGGCGAGGTGTGCGCGACCGACGGGGATAGCCATCGACATCGCAGGTGTAGCGCCGATAGCGTTCCCGCCGAACCTACCTGACAGGGAAGAGGTGGGTAGTGAGCGACAACCTGGACGTTGATCCGCAGGTGCTGGTGAAGGCAGCCAACGGCATTAGCGGGATCATCGGCGAGCTATCCGATCTGGGGGTGAAGGAAACCGGCGCGTCCGGCCGCGGGTTCTCGTTGTTTGCGCTGTCGCCGCTGGAGGCCGGTCGGCAGAACGTGCAGCAGGCGATGGAGCGGTTCGCGGAACGTTGGTCGTGGGGTGTTCGGCATCTGGTGCAGGCAGGCAATGAGATCGCCAAGGTGCTGGGTTTGGCCGCCGGCAGGTATCACATTATGGATCAGCTGGCGTCGGACACGATGAAGCAGACGTGGACGAATTTGGTGGGCAATCCACATCTGTCGGGAGACGAGATCACGTCGCGGTCGTGGGCAGACACTTTGGCCGACAACGGGATCAATCAGATCTGCAACGCCGACTACTCGAGCGACTCGCTCGATCAGGCTATGGCCGCGATGGGAACGAATATGCAGGTCGTTCGAGCGGTCGGGCCGCAGGCTCTGGCGAATCTCGGCAACTACGGCACCGGTCAACAGGCCGGTTGGAATACCGGTGCTGCGCAGCAGGCTGCTGCCATCACGCAACCAGGGGGATGATCGTAGGTGGGGATGGGGTTCGACAACTTCATTAACAGCGTCGGCAACGCGGTCGAGGGTGTCGTCGAATCCGGTGTCGAGGCGGCAGGACAAGCCGCCGACGCCGGTTTGGACGCGCTCGCCGCCGGTGCGCTCACTGTCGGCGCTGATGGTGTGGCTGAGTCACTCGATGATCTGGGTGACCGGATAGCTGCGGCGACAGGTGGCCACGTCGATGAGCGTGAACTGGGTGAAACCCACGATCCGAAAGAACTGATACGCGGGGAGCCCGCCGCTATCCACGACGCCGCCGAAGCGTTGCGTACGATGGGCACCAACATAGATTCCACCGGTGATGCGTTGCGCACGATCGACACCGCGAACTGGACCGGTTCTGCCGCGGATGGCTTCAACGCGGTCTTCGACAGGCAGCCGAAGTTGTGGTGGGACGGCGCCGACGCGATGGGTAAGGCCGCGACCGCGTTGGAGAGCTGGTACAGCGAAGTCGTTGCCGCGCAGGGCAAAGCCGCCGATGCGATCGCGACGTGGGACGACGCCGACACCGAGGAACGCAGGAAGAAGGACGAGTGGAATGCACTGTCGGACAGAGCAAAATCCGGCCGAACACTGACTGACACTTGGACCCCGATCCGCAATGCTGCCCGCGATATTTTGCGCGGTGCACGTTCGCAACGCGATAACGCGGCGGCCGCTGCAGCTGACAGCCTTCTCGAGGCTGCCTCGGTTGCGCCCACGGAGCCGCCGTTCACCGAACGCTGGTCGGACAATCTGAGCGATCTCGCCGACATTTATCAACATGGCAAGGAGAGCTTCGGCTCCGGCTTGTTGACAAGCTTCACCTCTATGGTGCAATTCGTACGGGCGGTTAATCCGGCTGATACCTACAATTTGACGCATCCTGCCGAATACCTGTCGAGCATGTCGAGTTTGGGTACAGGTCTGGTCGTAGCCGCGGCCGATCCGGGCGCGGTCGTGTCGTCGGTTGTGGCGGACGCACGCAGGAGTCCGTTCGAGTTTGCCGGCAGCATCACCGGTGATGCGTTGCTGACCGTCGCGACCGGCGGCGCGGGCGGCGCGAAAACAGCTGCGACCGCGATCAACAAAGTCGAAGACGCCGTGCGGATCACAGACCGCGCCACCGAACTCGGCACCCATACACCCCGACTAACGACCCCGTCCCGCGAGATCCCCACCCCGGGCCACGACTCACCGGCACCCAACACCCACACCACACCCCACCCCCAACCTGACGCGCCAGGACCCCACACCGCGAGTGATCGCCCCACCGACATGTCGGCCCAACCTCGACAGCCGGAAGCGCCATCGCAGCAGCCACATCCGGACACAGAGACCGGACCGGACACCAACGCTGCGCCGCAGCGCGCCGACCGAAACGCGGATCCCGCCGCGCACCCTGACGACACCGGCTCCTCCGTTCCACGTCGAGCTGAGGATTCCGCGCCTACGCCGCACCCGGACTCTGATCCCGCACCACAGCATGCCAACCCCGACACCCCGGCACCCACCACCTCGGATCGGCCCCCAACGGCGCACCCGGATCCAGAGACGGGTCTCCATCCTGACTCCGACACCAGCCCTCCAGCACCGCACAATGAATCACCGACACCCGCCGATCAGGTAGGCGACACCGACACCCATCCCGGCGGCCACGACCAACCACCTACCCACAACGAACCCCACGACAGCACCCCTGGGGATCCGACACCGCAGCAGCGGGCTGCAGCCGATCATGACGCTTATGAAAGCGCGCAGGACTCCAGCCATGATTCCGATCGGACACCTGAACAGAAGACCTGTACCGACGACCCAGTCGACATCGCCACCGGCGAGTTCCTGCTGCCCGAAACCGATGTCGACTTACCCGGCGTGCTACCGATGGTGTTGCGACGAACGCACCGTTCAAACTACCGATTCGGTCGTTGGTTCGGCCCGTCGTGGTCATCGACCCTGGACATGCGGATCGTCGCCGAACACGAGGGTGTCACCTTTGTGGGTGAGGACGGGATTATGCTCGCCTACCCGCATGCCGAACCCGGCGTCGCGGTAGAGCCGGTCATTGGCGGACAACGCTGGACGCTGACACGCACCGACACCGGCGGCTATCGTGTCCACGATCAGCGGCGAGAACTGATATGGCACTTCGCACGTGAGCCGGTCCTCGCGGGCTTGGAGTCGCGGCTCGGCAACTACGCCATCTCAGCGATCACCGATCGCCACCGGAACCGTATTCGCTTCCACTACAACACCGACGCCGAACCGGTCGCGGTGTCGCATTCGGGCGGCTACCAGATCGAGATCGAGACCACTGCCGGGCGAATCACTGCACTATCAGTCCACGCCATCACTGCCGACGGTGTGGCGACGCGTGTCAGGCGGTTCGTCTATGAGGCGGGGAGCCTGGTCGCCGTGACCAACGGTGTCGGCGCGACGATGCGATACATCTACGACGGCGCCCACCGCCTGACATCGTGGACCGATTCCAACGGCAACGAGATGGTCAACACTTACGACCAGTCTGGGCGCGTGATCTTCCAGCGTGGCACCGGAGCGGTGTTGAACACCGATTTCGCCTACCTCGATTTCGCCGATGGCACCGGTCGGCTCACCACCGTCACCAACTCCCTCGGTGCGGTCACCAGCCACGGCTTCGACCGCGACCTGCAATTACGAGACCTGATCGACCCGGCAGGTGGCCGCACCCGAATCGCGTACAACGCCGACCGCAAACCCCTGCAAGTCACCGCCGCCGACGGCGGGAAGACCAGCTACCGGTACACCGTTGATGGCGACATCGCGCAGTCGATACGTCCGGACGGGCGATCCCTCACGGTCGAATATCTGTGGCGCAACCGTCCGACCATCATCACCCGCCCGGACGGCACGGTGTGGCGGCAGGAATGGGACCGTAACGCCAATCTCGCTGCCACCATCGATCCGGCCGGCAATCGCACCGAATACTGCTACCACCCCAACGGTGCGCTCGCCACGGTCACACAGCCCAGTGGCGCCCGAACCATCATCGAAGTCGACACTGCTGGACTTCCCATACGAGTGACCGATCCGCACGGCACGGTCACCCGTATCGACCGCGACGACTTCGGACGCCCCACGCGAGTGACCGACTCTCTCGAGGGAACTACCCACTACCGATGGTCACCGGAAGGCAAGCTACTCCAACGCACCGATCCCGACGGCCACACTGACGCCTGGACCTACGATGGCGAAGGTAACGTCCTCGCCCACACCAATCGTGCCGGCGACATCACGCGGTTCGCCTACGGAGCGTTCGACCTGCTGGCGACAAGGACTGAGTCTGACGGGTCCACTACCCACTACACCTGGGACACCGAACGACGACTCACCACCGTCACCAACCCACTCGGCCAATCATGGATTTACACCTACGACCGTGTAGGACGGCTGGTCGCCGAAACCGACTACAGCGGCGCCACCACCCGATACACCCATGACAAAGCAGGGCGCGTCACCACCATCATCGCCCCAACGGGCGTCACCCGGCACCAGACCCACGACGTACTCGGTCGCCTCACCGAAATCGCCTCCGACTCCGGCGACTGGGTCCGCTACACCCATGACCCCGCAGGCAGAATCCTCACCGCAGTCACCGGCTCGAACGAACACACCATCCACACACTGGAGTTCGGTTACACCCCGACCGGTGCACTCGCCACTCAACGGGTCGACGACCAGTCGGTCACACGTCACGAATACGACCA
The DNA here is from genome assembly GCF_040648115.1 of Nocardia sp. NPDC049190. Classification (NCBI taxonomy): domain Bacteria; kingdom Bacillati; phylum Actinomycetota; class Actinomycetes; order Mycobacteriales; family Nocardiaceae; genus Nocardia; species Nocardia sp. NPDC049190. Next base: position 186,505 of record NZ_JBEZDE010000006.1, on the reverse strand, counting down.
ACTCGGTCACCGAGTCCGCCGCATCAGCCCGACCGGCGCGACAACAAGCTGGACGCACGATCTCATCGGCCGCGTGCGCACCCTCACAACGGGCAACCACACCCTCAGCTTCTCTTACGACCAGCTCGGCCGTCTCACCAGCTGGCACACAGGCGAAATTGCGGTCTCGCTCGACTTCACTCCCGGCGGTCGTCTCGCCCACCAAGCGGTGACAGGATTCCCGAGCACCTCCCTGGACTTGGGTCCTGTCGGAGCAACACGACCAAATCCTCGGCTGTTGCGCCTCGACGAATACACCTACCGCCCAGACGGATACCTCACCAACCACACCCTCCACCACACCGCAGAAGCACCGCAACACTACGGCTATGGCCTCGACCCCATGGGGCGAGTTACCTCGATCACCCGCGACGACACGATCGCCGAGCAATACACCTACGATCCGCTCAGCAACATCACCAGCGCACCGCGATCCCACCCTGAAGGCGTCGCCGATCCCGCACCGTCTGTAGTCGCGGCATCACCAGCCACCCCGTCATATCCTGCCGACCAATCGGTGGGACGAGAGTATCGCGGCAACCTCCTCATTCGTGATGGCCGCACCCGCTACCACTACGACGAGGCCGGTCGGCTGATCCGCAAGACCACCACCCGGCTCTCTCGCAAACCCGATGTCTGGCACTACCGATACAACAGCTTCGACCAGCTCGTCGATGTCGGGACTCCTGATCATCAATGGTGGCACTACACCTACGACGCTCTCGGGCGCCGCACCACCAAACAACGCCTCGACACCGACGGGACCGTCCTCGATCGCACCGACTACACCTGGGAAAACACCCGACTCATCGAACAAACGACCAGTGAATCCACCACCCGCTGGGAACACCAACCCAACTCACACACCCCGATCACCCAAACCACCGACCAAGCCACGGTCGACCGCGAGTTCTACACCATCATCACCGACCTCGTCGGCACCCCCACCGAACTTATCGACCCCGATACCACCGACACCGTCGCCACCGCGACCACCGATCTATGGGGTCACACCCACTGGAGTGGACCAGCAAACACGCCACTGCGGTACCCCGGACAGATTCACGACCCCGAAACCGGCTTGCACTACAACCTCCATCGCACCTACGACCCCGCTACCGGTCGCTTCCTCACCCAAGACCCCCTCGGGCTCGCCGCCTCACCCAACCCCAGCACCTACCCCCACAACCCCACCACCTGGTCCGACCCTCTGGGCCTCATCCCCAACGAATGCACAAACACCCCGACCAGCAACCCTCAAAACCCAGCACCCGCCGGCACCGAACCCGGGGGAGCGCCTCCGCAAAGCCTCTACCACTACACCAATCAGGACGGCCACGACGCGATCGTGGAAAGCCAACAGCTGCGCCCATCGCTGCGCGAACACAACCCGAAAGACGCCCGATACGGTGATGGCCAATACCTCACCGACATCCAGCCAGGGACCCGCACACCTGCCCAACTGTCCGCAGCCTTCCTGCGCGTACCGTGGGCCGGGCAGAAGTTCTCGCACTTCCTGGAAATCGACGTCTCCGGACTCACTGTCGTCCAAGGAAGACCTGGCGTCTTCGTAGTCCCCAACACCGAACCCCTCGACCTCGCGGGGCGGGTTATCCGATCGGGAAGGAACTGAGCATGCGGTACGTGAAAGTCACCTGGCACCACGACTTCGATGACGAGCCCGTCTACTACTTCCACGAAGTCGGCGACGACAACTACGAAACACGCCGAGTCCAAACCTATCGCGACGGCCACTCCGAATGGGCCGACGAAACCCACGAAACAGCCAGCGCCGGCGTCGCCGAGATACCGATCGCACCTCCCGAAGAGATAGCAGGCCAGCCCGAGTTCGAGGCCGTACACATCTCACAGGAAGAGTTCGAACAGCAGTGGGTACGGGCACGAGAGCCACGACCATGAGCCGATAGCGGCGTAGCGCTGATTCAGCGCTCGAACGTGGATCATGACCTGCTCGGCAGTTCTTCCCGGGTTCTACTCGCGTTTGCGAACTCCTCGCGGCGTGCCCAGAAGTGACCGATATGGCCAGCCCGTCACCGAATTCGCTCAGTAACTGACCGAGTACCACGGCGTTCTGCAGCACTTCCACGATTCAGCCGGGGGAAACACTTGTCCCGAGTTGGCCCTGCATGACCGAGCGTGACGTGTTGAAGAGCGTAGACATTTTACCTCAAATGTGTCCTATAGGCTGCTCCGATTGTCCGGAAAGAAGGTCGATGGAGTATGCCAAGGATGCAAGGCCGGCAGACGCCGGATAGTTGCCGCGCTCAAGATACACCATCGACCACTCCAGAAAGTGAATGGAAATCAGCTCACCCAGCCAAAACGCGCTGGTCAAAAAGTGTGCTCCCCGCGCCCGCGGGGATGAGCCCTTCCCGCACGCTACTACCTGTCGCGGTGGATGGTGCTCCCCGCGCCCGCGGGGATGAGCCCCCCGATACGCACGCGCACACACCGTGAAAAATGTGCTCCCCGCGCCCGCGGGGATGAGCCCTGTGCAAGGTCTTCGGCATCGACGTGCCGGAGGTGCTCCCCGCGCCTGCGGGGATGAGCCCGACTTCGGCTACGGATTGACGCTCGGGGAAGGGTGCTCCCCGCGCCCGCGGGGATGAGCCCACCTCATACCAGTTCTTCGAGAAGGTGTTCCAGTGCTCCCCGCGCCCGCGGGGATGAGCCCTCCGGGTGGTCACCCAAGTCCGGCCCGTCGGCGTGCTCCCCGCGCCCGCGGGGATGAGCCCCGCAAGACCGGGTGCGAGTGCGCGCGGCCCAGGTGCTCCCCGCGCCCGCGGGGATGAGCCCCGCGGCGGATGGCAGCCGCCGAGCGGATCGACGTGCTCCCCGCGCCTGCGGGGATAAGCCCAGCGGCTGCAATCGGTCGCGTACCTGTTGCAGGTGCTTCCCGCGCCTGCAAGGGTGCGCCTGGTTTGTACCCGTGGCTGCTTCTTCTTGCGCGGGGAGATGCCGAACCCGCCAAAGGGTCACTGCTGGTGACTGCGTGCGCCTCGGTGCATACAGCGGTCTGCATTGGACTGGCGCTGGCATCTGCGGCAGACTGGTCGGTGCAAGGTGCAGTAGCGCCTCTGAAGTGAACCCGGCAGCCATCCGGACGGTTGGTGAGCCGGGTTTCGCGTGTCTGGTGGCCTGTCAGCAGAAGGTGTGACTGCGGACGTTCTTCGTGTTGTTTCGAGATGTCAAATGCGACACGAGACTCTATTCGCCCCTGAGCTGGTGGGGTTTGGTGGGGACAGCAGGGGATGTTTACAGACGTATCCCCTGCTATCCCTTGCCCCGCAAGCGCGGGGAGGGGGTGAGCCGATTCTCCAGCTATCGGATCGGGCTGGGCTCATCCCCGCAGTTGCGGGGAAATGTTCTCGTAAACGACGCTACGAGACGGGTATTGGCATCATGCAACTCGATCGTTGTCAGGCTCATCGATCGAGCCGTGTGGGGCGATGATATGAACTCGGGACACGATCGGCTGGATCCGACGTCGCCAGTCACCGCCACGTTGCCAGCACCAGGCGACGGCATCGGCGATCCAGAGCAGGGGATCTTCTCGTCCCCGGGGGTGCCGGTATTCGATGTCGGTTCCCGCGAGTCCGGACTTGAGTTGTACGCGGTCGAACGCTACGACTGAGTCGTCCCGTTCGATGTGGATTGCCTGTGCCCTCAGCACGACTGCGCGTTTGGCGAGCTGACAGAGACACTGGGTTCGGGCGTCGAGGTCTGACCTGGAGTTGGATTCGAAGATCTCACATGTCACACCGAGGCTGAGGAGGGTGGTGACGATCTGTCGCCGACGCTGCGACTGTTCCTTGCTCATATGCACACGGTGTTGCCCCCTCATCAGTAGGGCTCGCAGGATGCGTGTAACCAGAGGTCGCTGCTGGGGTGTGACGATGACTGCGACCAAGAGGAAAGGGCGGCCCTTGCTCTCATCGACGTGGATGCTGGGCCGCACTCAGGCTCCCTAGAATTTGTCTTAGCTATCGGATAGGGCTGTTCGACTATAACTTGCAAATGGATGTGCCGCCAATGGGCTGATCACGAAAGGCGATGAGCTGCAGGTAAATTGGAAGCCGACTGGTAGGTATGGACGCCGTGGGGCGGGATCTCGGTAGTCAGGGCTTTGGATGGGGACGCAGTCGCTCCAGTCGGAGAGGGAGCGGTATAGCAGGCCATCCGCCTCTGCGCCTCTCCGACGAGGACGTCTTAAGTCGCGTTGAGTGACCTGTTGCTGGGTGTCGAGTGACCGCCGCGAAGTCGACGAAAAGGTTTGAAGTGCCGCGAAAGTGGGTAAGGGTTGCTACCTTCGGTATGGGTGTAGCTCGGCGTCGGGGTTCGGGTGGCCAAAGTTGTCGGTGGTGGGTTGTATCGTTCGGCGCGTCTAGGAGCTGATCTTTTGCGGGGGTCGTGGTGCTGAGTACGGCAACGTTGTCTGCGTGGGCGAAAAGCGATCGTGATGGCGGAAGTCTGTCCCTCTTTCGCCACCTGGCTGATTCTGCTGAGGTTGCGAAGTCTGTGTGGGATCGGTGGTTGCCGCGCCATACACGGGAAGTGATCTCTCATGGGCTTCCTGGTGGCGAGGGCGATGGGCGGTTGTTGCTGTGTTGGCTGGCCGCTGTTCATGATGTCGGGAAGCTGACGCCGGCGTTTGCGTGCCAAGTGGCGGTGTTAGCGGATGCCATGCATGCGAGAGGCTTACGTATTCCGAGTGCGGTGGGTAATCGAAAGATGCTGCCTCACAATCTCGCAGGTCAATTGGCAGTCATCGAGTTTCTCGTCGGACTTGGCTGGGAACGCGAGGTCGCCGCTACATATGCAGTGGTGGTCGGAAGTCATCATGGCGTACCACCCACCGTTCTCGAGTCTCGCAATGCTGACTCCCAGACCACCTTGCTCGGGTTGGGGCAGTGGGAGAACTCACGCAAGGAACTGTTGACCTTCGTGACTGAGCGGACCGGTGCGGTGGCTCGGTTGGGCGCTTGGCAGGCTGTGTCACTGTCGCTGGTGCAGCAGAGCTTGTTGACGGCTGCGGTGATCGTGACGGATTGGATCGCGAGTAATCAGGAGCTGTTCCCTCTCGACGAGGACCGGGTATCGAGCGTCACGGCGCCTGCGGCGTGGAACCTGTTGGGGCTGCCGAGTCCTTGGCAGCCGACACTGGTTGCTGTTTCGAGTGATTCGGCACGGGGAGATTTCGTGCGTGGTCGTTTCGGGTGGCCGGAGTCGACGGTGGTTCGTCCGCTGCAGTTGGAGTGTGTGCGGGTTGCCGCGACGATCGATGTGCCGGGATTGATGGTGGTACAAGCGCCGATGGGGGAGGGGAAGACGGAGGCGGCGTTGGCTGCGGCGGAGGTCTTGGCGCAGCAATTCGGATTCGGTGGTGTGTTTGTGGCGTTGCCGACGATGGCAACTTCGGATGCGATGTTCGCTCGGGTGCGCCAGTGGGTGGAGAATCTGCCGGATTCGCCGTCGTCGATGTTCCTCGCGCATGGTCGTGCGTCGTTGAATCCGGAATTCGCCGCGTTGCGGCGGAGAGGTTTCGACTCGATCGGCGCCGATTGCGCCGACAGCGGCGTCGCCGCGCATGCGTGGTATGTCGGGAAGAAAGGGCCGTTGGCGAATGTCGTAGTCGGAACCATCGACCAGGTGCTGCGGTTGGCCTTGAAGACGCGACATGTGATGCTGCGGCATCTGGCGTTGGCGAACAAGGTCGTGGTGATCGATGAGGTGCACGCTGCGGACAGCTACATGTCCACTTACTTGTGCCGAAGCCTGGAATGGCTTGCTGCATACGGTGTTCCTGTCGTGTTGCTGTCCGCGACATTGCCGCCGGCACAGCGTGAGTTGCTGGTCGAGGCGTACCGTCGAGGCCGCGGTGACAGCGATGACACGGCCTGCACGGCTGGTGGCGGGTATCCGTCCATCACGCTGTGGCCGAGTCCGCAGCTTGGTGTATCGGTGGCGGCGTCGGGTCGTGTGATCGACGGGATCGAGATCGGACAGATTTGTGACGACCCTGATGGGCTGGCCCGCACGATTGCAGGGACAGTGGTTCCGGGTGGGGGAGTGGTGGGAGTGGTATGCAATACAGTCGCTCGCGCGCAGGAAATTTTCGAGGCTCTGACACGAGCTGGGTTCACCGACGACGAGTTGCTGCTCGTGCACTCGCGTTTCGTTGCCACGCATCGGATGGCGCTGGAGTCACGCTTGCGGTCAGCGCTGGGACCGCCGACGACGAGCGTGCGGCCTGAGCGATTTGTCGTAGTGGGTACCCAGGTGATCGAGCAGTCACTGGACATCGACGTCGATCTATTGGTGACCGATTTGGCGCCGATGGATCTGTTGCTTCAGCGGATCGGGCGCCTGCACCGGCACCAGCGAGAGCAGCGTCCGGCACTGGTTGACGCACCCCGGTGCTTGCTTCGGGGAGTCGATTGGGATGCTGTGCCGCCGCAGCCGGTGACCGGATCGCAAGCAGTGTACGGCCGTGCTCGTCTGCTGCGGTCGGCTGCGGTACTTGAAGCACGCAAGGGATCGACTGTGACTGTGCCCGACGACGTGCCGGGGCTGGTCGCCGAGGCATACAGTGAGGAAATCACGGTGCCCGGCTCGTGGGCGGCTGCGTTGGATGTTGCCGACAACGAGTGGCAAGCCCACGTCGACGATCAGCAGCGGAGGGCGCAGTCGTATCTCCTGTCGGCCCCCGACAGCGAGAACCCGACCTTACAAGGATGGCTGGTGGCGGGGATTCCTGAGGATGCCGACGGTGCCGGTGGGCAGGCGCAGGTGCGGGATGCGGAGGACACCATCGAAGCAATCGTCGTCCAACGCTGCGGTGACGAAGTACGCGTACTTGCCGATATTCCTGAGATCGGAGGAATGGTCGTGCCGACCGAGATCGAGCCACCGCCGGAGCTGGCGAAGCAGGTGGCGGCCTGCATGATCCGCCTGCCCGCGCATCTGACGCGGTATGGCCGCAAGGAGCGGGTAATTCGTGCGCTAGAAGACACCTGGTATCCGGGTTGGCAGCAATCGCACTGGCTGGCTGGGGAATTGGTGCTGGAGTTGAACGAGGAAGGTCGTACGAGCCTGGCCGGGCACGACCTGGAATATGACTCTCGATTGGGATTGCTGGTGACATCGACCCGGGACATGCAATGACCACAACCGCACCCGCTTTCGACCTGCTCGACGAGCAATGGATCACGGTCACCGACCATTCCGGGGTCGCGCAGGAGCTGTCTTTGCGTGAGGTGTTCGCCCATGCGGACAGCTTTGCGGCGCTGGGTGGTGAGGTGCCGACCCAGGAGTTCGCGATCTTGCGGCTGCTGCTGGCCATCCTGCACCGCAGCATCCAACACCGGCGAGGAACCGCGGTCGAGATCTGGTCCCAGTTGTGGGACCAATGGCCGGGCGAGGGCATTGATCACTATCTGGTCGAGCACCGCGACCGCTTCCAACTGTTCCATTCCGCGACACCGTTCTTCCAGGTTCCCGGCCTACGCTCGGAAAAGGACGCGGTGAGCTCGCTGGACAAGCTCATCGCCGATGTCCCCAACGGCGCCAAATACTTCGCCACCCGCGCCGGGCGTGGAATAGAGCGGATCAGCTTCGCCGAGGCAGCCCGGTGGTTGGTGCATGCGCATGCCTTCGACCCGTCCGGAATCAAGACCGGCGCCAACGGCGACGCACGAGTGAAAGGCGGAAGAGGGTACCCGATCGGGGTTGCGTGGGCCGGTGGGCTCGGCGGGGTGTATCTAGAAGGCGCGAATCTGCGCGAAACGCTACTGCTGAACCTGGTTCTCGCCGACCCCAACAACGTTCGCTACAGCAGCGAAGACCTTCCACCGTGGGAACGAGATCCCGACAGGGCGGGCATCCGCGACGTCAACAGCCCCAGCGGACCGGTCGACTTGTTCACCTGGCAGAGCCGACGCATACGCCTCGTCGCCTCGAGTCGTGAGGTGACCGGTGTCGTGCTGTGCAACGGGGATGCACTCGAACCGTTCAACAAGCATCTGCTTGAGCCGATGACCGGATGGCGCTACAGCGAGGTTCAGTCGAAGAAGTCGGGAGAGCCGCGGCATTATCCGACGGCGCATGACCCGGAGAAGGCGTTGTGGCGTGGATTGCGTTCTCTTCTCGGCGACGTTGCCAGCTCCTCACCGACGGGCGGGCGGGGGATCGCCCCGGGTGTTGTCGAATGGGTAGGCACGCTCCTCGACCGGGGGGCGTTACTGGATGGTCATCCGATCCGTTTGCACGCGGTCGGGATGCACTACATCAACAATCAGTCGATCGTCGGTGACATCGTCGATGACGTCATCGGCTTCTCGGTAGCGTTGCTGGCTTCGGATCCTCGCTTGCGGGTGTGTGCGGTCAACGCTATCCAGGTCGCCGAGGCCGTCGTGGACGAGTTGGGTGCGCTGGCAGCCAACATCACCCTGGCGTCTGGTGGCGTACCCGATGGCGCACGCGGGCGAGCGCGCGAGGAGGGTTTCTTCGCACTCGAAGCGCCCTACCGGAATTGGTTGCGCGGCCTCGACCCACAAGCTATCGACTACGACCCGTCGTCCAGCCAGTGGGAGCAGACGGTCTTCACGATCGTCCGTCGCCTCGGTGACGAGTTGATCGCCTCGGCCGGCCAGCAGGCCTGGGTCGGTCGCCCAGTGCGCGAGCGATGGATGGACACCAGCCTCGCCGACGAACGCTTCTTCCAGCGGCTGCGGAACCTGCTGCCGTCGGTTTTCACTCAGCGAATTCCCACCCAGGAAGGGGAAACAACGGATGGCGAACGCGCCGACGTCGCATGGTGAACGAGAAACCGCGCTCGCCGACTATGTAGGCGACAAGGTCGCAGAATTGCAGGACCGGTATCGGCGCCGTGACAGTGCAGCGTTGGCGGCAATGGCAAAGTTGCGCCGCGGCGTCGGCGGAAAACCTGGAACAGATCCCGCACTGTGGGGACTGACCCTTGCCGAGATGCCCGAGCACATCACCGCGCGCGAGGTCATGACCCGTGACGAGCGCGACGGCGCGTCCACGGTATGGGAGCGCGCGGCCTACGACGCGATCACCCTGCACGCCCTGCACCAACAATCCCGCAGCGACCGCATGCACCGCCGCGGAACCACGATCGGGACGGCGACCGCCGTGCTCGGCGCGCGAGCCGGCGCCCAGGACGCCGTACGCGCCAGATTCCATGCCCTCGGTACCGCCTCCGATCACGACGCCCGGCTGATCCACCTGCGAGGCCTCATCTCGCAACTACGCGGCTACGACATTCCCCTCGACTACGCCCGCCTCGCTGTAGACCTCTGCCGACTCGACGACGGCACCTACGCCGACCGGGTGTTGCTGGCATGGGGCCGCGACTACCACCGAAGACCCGCCACCACCTCGAACACTGACAACACCGCACCTGCACCAGGAGACCCGCTGTGACCAGAATGTTCATCGATGTTCACGTCCTGCAAACCGTGCCGCCGAGCAACATCAACCGAGATGACACCGGCAGCCCCAAGACCGCCGTCTACGGCGGCGTGCGTCGAGCACGCGTGTCCAGCCAGGCATGGAAACGTGCCACCCGCACGGAATTCCGTGAACTCATCGACCCGGCAAGCCTCGGTGTACGGACCAAGCGCGTCGTCGAACTCATCGCCGAACGAATCGGAAGCACCATCCCCGACGTCGACGCCCGCCACGCGGCAGCCATCCAGGTGCTGAAAGACGCCGGCATCGTCCTGGAGAAGCCGCGAAAACGCAAAGAGGACGCTGACGACGCCGTCGAACAATCCAAGTACCTGCTGTTTCTGAGCGCCAACCAGATAGATCGGCTCGCGCAGCTGGCCGTCGCCACAGTCGGTGGCGCCAAAGTCGAGAAAAGTGCGGCGAAAGCCGCCGCAAACGGCGCCGACAGCATCGATGTGGCGTTGTTCGGGCGGATGGTCGCTGATTCGGCCGACCTCAACGTCGATGCCGCTGCGCAAGTCGCGCATGCGATCAGCGTCCACGCGGTGAACAACGAATTCGATTACTACACCGCCGTCGACGACCGCGCCCCCGAAGACAACGCCGGTGCGGGAATGATCGGCGTTGTCGAGTTCAACTCCTCCACTCTCTATCGATACGCCACCGTCAATGTCGGGATGCTCGAGAAGAACCTCGGCGATCGGACCGCCACTGTTCACGCCATCGAGACGTTCCTGAAGGCGTTCGTGCGCAGTATGCCCAGCGGCAAGCAGAACACCTTTGCCAACCGAACCCTCCCCGATGCTGTCGTGCTCAGCGTGCGCACCGACCAACCGGTCAACCTCGTCACAGCCTTCGAGGAACCGGTCGAAGCCCTCGGCGCAGTACGCGCCACCGCAGCCGCCAAAGCGCTTGTCAGCCGCTATTCTGCGATCGAGTCCGCGTTCGGCGATGGTGGCACAACGAACTTCGTGGTCGGCACCGGCGACGGCGCCGACGCTCTCGGTGAGATCGCCACGCCGGTGTCATTCGCTGCCGCCGTTGATGGCGTGTCCGGGCGTGTGCGCGCCGCGCTGGGTGTCTCGTCGTGACGGTGCTGTTGATGAGGCTGGCCGCACCCTTGCAGTCGTGGGGTGTCGCCAGCCGGTTCGCTCGCCGGGAAACACAGCAGTACCCGTCCAAGAGCGGAATCCTCGGCCTGATCGCCGCTGCTCAGGGACGCCGCAGGACCGACCCGATAGAAGAGGCACTGCAGGGACTGGCGTTCGGAGTACGCATCGACCAGCCTGGGCGACTCGTCCGTGACTTCCAAGTCGCCCTCAGCATCGACAAAAAGCAGCAATTCCCGCTGTCGCAGCGCTACTACCTGGCCGATGCGGTGTTTCTTGCCGCCGTCGAGGGAGAACAGCAACTAATCGATGGCATTCGAGAAGCCCTGCGCCGACCCGAGTTCCCGCTGTATCTCGGACGCCGCTCCTGCCCGGTCACCGAACCACTCATCGTGGGAGAACCATCGCAACAGGCCCTCGGCGAGGCACTGCACGAAACCCACTGGCAAGCCGCGTGCTGGTATCGACACACTCAGCACACGCGGGTGCGCCTACCGATCTACCGCGACCTTCTTGATGACGATCCAGAAGGGCAACTTCGTGAGCGGGTCCGCGACCTGCCGCTCAGCTTCGACCCGGTACGCCGCGAATACGGCTGGCGAACAGTGGTCGAGGACTTCACCACGGTGACCAACCCAGACGGACGCACAGGCCACCAGCCCCTGGCGGCACTGGGAGGAGAATGATGTTCCTGTCACGTGTGCCCCTCAACCCGGCACGAGTCGGCACCAAAAAGGTTTTGGCGTCTCCTCAGGTTGGCCACGCTGCGGTCATGGCAGCCTTCCCGCCCGAACACATCACGGCGGCGGAAAACGGATCCGGTCGAGTGCTGTGGCGCATCGACCGCCGCGAGACCGCCATCGACCTGTACGTGGTGAGCCCGGCCGAACCCGACTTCACCCACATCGTCGAACAAGCCGGCTGGCCGACCACGACCGCATGGGCAACCCGGAAATATTCTCCCCTGCTCGACACCCTAGCCGACGAACAGCAGTGGCACTTTCGGCTGACCGCCAATCCCATCCGATCCGCGATGGACAGGACCGCTGACGTTCCCCTCACCCGCGGCAAACCGAGCGGACTCACCCCGGCCGACCAAATGTCATGGCTGCATCGGAGATCCGACGACAACGGCTTCCGGCTCGGAGTCTGCCGCAGTCCCCAAGGAGAAGTCCCCGACGCCACGATCATCGATCGATCAACCCTGCGATTCCGGCGCGGCCCCGCGACAATCACCCTGTCGACTGCCACCTACGAAGGAATCCTCGAGGTCACCGATCCCCAGAAACTACGCAGCGCACTGACCAACGGAATCGGTCGAGCGAAAGGATACGGCTGCGGCCTGCTGACCCTCGCCCCACTCACATGACTGACACACCTGCCGCGCACCCGATCCGCATCGGCGAACTCGTCCGCGCCCGCGACCGGCTGTCGTTCATCTACCTCGAACGCGCAACTGTGCACCGCGACGGCAACGCCGTTACCGCCACCGACGAACGCGGCGTCGTACACATCCCAGCCGCCACCATCGGAGCACTACTGCTCGGACCAGGAACACGGGTCACTCACCAGGCGATGATGCTGCTCGCCGAGAGCGGATCCACAGCGGTGTGGGTCGGCGAACGTGGGGTGCGCTACTACGCACACGGCCGCAGCCTGGCCAGAAGCTCACGCCTGCTCGAAGCACAAGCAACCGCCGTCACCAACCAGACATCCAAACTGCGCGTGGCGCGGGCGATGTATGAAATGCGGTTCCCGGGAGAAGATGTCGCCGGATTGACGATGCAACAACTCCGCGGGCGCGAAGGCGCACGCATCCGACGCCTCTACCGGATCCACGCAGAACGTACTGGCATCGAATGGAACCGACGGCAATACGACCCCACCGATTTCGCCGCAGGCGACCCGGTCAACCAAGCACTCTCCTCCGCTACCACCTGTCTGTACGGGATCGTGCACGCAGTGATCGTCGCGCTCGGCTGTTCACCCGGGCTCGGATTCGTCCACACCGGACATGAACGGTCCTTCGTGTTCGACCTTGCCGATCTCTACAAGGCCGAATTCGCCATTCCCGCAGCATTCGACGCCGCAGCCGACGGCGGCGACGACATTCCCGCCACGACCCGAAGAGCAGTCCGAGACGCAGTCCACACAGGCCACCTCCTTGAACGCTGCTGTGCCGACATCTACACCTTGTTGCTACCCGACGAACCAGACGGTGCCGCAGAATGGGACACAGACATCGTGGAGTTGTGGGACCGCAAAGGCAACGTGGCAGGCGGCACCTCCTACAGCGATGAGGAACTGCCGTGGTAATACTCGTACTCAGCGCGTGCCCCGTCGGCCTCCGCGGACACCTCACCCGCTGGTTCCTCGAAATAAGCCCGGGAGTCTTCGTCGGGATCGCCAGCGCCCGTGTCCGCGAACTCGCCTGGCAACGAGTCGTTGAGCTCTCAAAAGACGGCCGCGCCATCATGATCCACTCCACCAGAGGCGAACAGAGACTCGCATTCAAAGTTCACCGCCACGACTGGCAACCCACCGACTTCGACGGTATCCACCTGATGCGCCGACCGCATACCAGCGACGTCAAGCCAGGAGCAGCCCGCGCCGGATGGAGTAAAGCCAGCCGATACCACCGCGCAGCACAACGCCGCACCCACGAACAGTCAAACGAAAGTGAATGAAAATCGACTGATCTGCTCAAGAACCCGCAGGTCGAAAAGTGTGCTCCCCGCGCCCGCGGGGATGAGCCCACGGCTGACAGATCACCCAGATCTACGAAGGAGTGCTCCCCGCGCCCGCGGGGATGAGCCCTACCAGGCGGTGCTGTTCACCATCGTGTCGTCGTGCTCCCCGCGCCCGCGGGGATGAGCCCGCTTACGCCGATCTTTGAGCTTGGCGTCGAAGGTGCTCCCCGCGCCCGCGGGGATGAGCCCAGATAGATCGGGCACGGCTCACGGCTGCCCGGGTGCTCCCCGCGCCCGCGGGGATGAGCCCGCCGGGCCGCACATCGGCTCCGGGGACTTCCGGTGCTCCCCGCGCCCGCGGGGATGAGCCCGACTCGATGGCCGAGATCAACCTGAACACCCAGTGCTCCCCGCGCCCGCGGGGATGAGCCACACCGGTCGGCTTGCCGCCTACCACGTATGGCGTGCTCCCCGCGCCCGCGGGGATGAGCCAGGTTGTGCGTGCAGTAGTTGGTCCCGGCCTCGGTGCTCCCCGCGCCCGCGGGGATGAGCCCATGGCCGACTACGAGCAGCGCGGCCTGGACGAGTGCTCCCCGCGCCCGCGGGGATGAGCCCACGACGAAGGCCGGGAGCGAGTCCAAACGCTCGTGCTCCCCGCGCCCGCGGGGATGAGCCCAAGGGGGCGGCGGGGTGGTCGGGCCGGTGGGCGTGCTCCCCGCGCCCGCGGGGATGAGCCTTGCGTTGGTGCTGTGAAAGCTCGGGGGGTGTGGTGCTCCCCGCGCCCGCGGGGATGAGCCCGAACCCGGCAACGAGGCCGGCGCCGATGAGCAGTGCTCCCCGCGCCCGCGGGGATGAGCCCTCGGTATCGGTCGCCGGCTTCCAATGGAACGAGTGCTCCCCGCGCCCGCGGGGATGAGCCCGCACGGGCACATCTCCAGCGCCCTTCCATCCGGTGCTCCCCGCGCCCGCGGGGATGAGCCCGGCAACCCAGTCACGCTCGAGGCGAGTTCGGCGTGCTCCCCGCGCCCGCGGGGATGAGCCCCTCGAGCGGGTACCGATCGGTGTCGACGACAACGGGTGCTCCCCGCGCCCGCGGGGATGAGCCCACCCACCCACCGGCATACACCCCAGCAACTGGGTGCTCCCCGCGCCCGCGGGGATGAGCCCGGCGCGTCCGACGTGCAAATCCGGGAAGCGATGTGCTCCCCGCGCCCGCGGGGATGAGCCCATCGAGGCCGAGCCGGTGACCGGTGGTCTCACGTGCTCCCCGCGCCCGCGGGGATGAGCCCAGTTCGTGGTTGCTGTGCTGTGTGTGCAGCGGGTGCTCCCCGCGCCCGCGGGGATGAGCCCAAGTCAGGGTGACGTCGAAGGACTGCAACGCAGTGCTCCCCGCGCCCGCGGGGATGAGCCCTCACCGTTCGGCATTTGGGTAACCTTCAGCCCGTGCTCCCCGCGCCCGCGGGGATGAGCCCCCGACGCTGTTGCGCAGGTTGTTCATCGCCGCGTGCTCCCCGCGCCCGCGGGGATGAGCCCCCCAGGGGGCCGAAACGAGCCCCCTGGGGACGTGCTCCCCGCGCCCGCGGGGATGAGCCCGTCTCGGGATCGGGTGCGGGCCATTCGCCGGTGTGCTCCCCGCGCCCGCGGGGATGAGCCCTTCTCAGCAGCCAGCCCGATGCCGATGCCGAGGTGCTCCCCACGCCCGCGGGGATGAGCCCACCGCGATCACCCTGCCCATCGGCGTCGAGGCGTGCTCCCCGCGCCCGCGGGGATGAGCCGACCTCATCGAGTCAGCAGAGCATCGGATCCAGGTGCTCCCCGCGCCCGCGGGGATGAGCCCTCCTCGCCGCCGCCCGCGAACGCGGCGCCACCGTGCTCCCCGCGTCCGCGGGGATGAGCCCATGCCGCCGATCGACTCCGCGAGGTCGGCCATGTGCTCCCCGCGCCCGCGGGGATGAGCCCGGGTTTCGCGGAATCTCCGCGATTCCTCGATGGTGTTCCCCCCGCCCGCGGGGATGAGCCCCAGACATGGACAAAGCCGGACGGCTTCAACCGGTGCTCCCCGCGCCCGCTGGGATGAGCCTATGCGCAACCGCCGCATCGCGATCAGTCAGAGGTGCTCCCCGCGCCTGCGGGGATGAGCCCCACGAGCAAGCTGGTAGTACGAAAACCACGGCGTGCTCCCCGCGGGTGCCGAGGTGAGCCCGCATTGACTCTACCGCGATACAGCGTGGGCTTGTGCTCCCCGCTCCCGCGGCATTTGAATCTGGTGGGACGACACGGAATGAACGCACTGCCAGCGGCTGGTTCGGCGTGCCAGGGCTCGTAGCAACGAATCATGGTGTAGCTAGGCGATATTGGGCCCGCAATAAGGCCTCCGTAGTGCGGTGACGAGAAGGGCGTCCTGGTTCTGGTTCACCCCCGAGACTGTCATGACGTAAGAGTTCGGCTGGCCGGAGGAGGGGTTTCGCCAGTGCAGCGGATCGCTGGCGTCGCGCCCGTACGCGACGTTGGTGCTAGATCCCCATAGCTGCTCGGCGTCGTGGTTGGGGCGCAGGCGTCGCATGAGGTTTCGGACTTGCTCGGAGGCGCGGTAGCGGCCGAAGATCGCCTTCAGTATCGCTGCGGCGTGGGCGGCTTCTCGTTCCCATTCGATGACGATGGGTTTGGCGGTCGGACTGAACAACCAGGCCGGGATGGATTCGCCGTGTTCTTCTAAGCTGGGCAGAGCGGCTCTGAAAGAATCGTTGGAGGCAAGCACGTTCCATACCGGGTCTGTGTAGGCTCCGAGCACTCCCCGCTTCTCGAGCGCTTGAAGGTACGACATCAGGACGTCGTTCGTAATGAGGGACTCTCGCAGCTGGGCAGTCGGGAGGAGATCCTGGGTAGGAGCGCGTAGTTCGCGGAGATGGCGTCCCTGCATAAGGTTGAGGCTGTAGCCGGTGATTAGCTTTTCCAGCGCCTCGAGGCTGGGAACGTGCTTGCCTCGTTCGATCTCGAACAGGTAGCCCTCGCTGAGCCCGGTCCGGTCTCTTGCCTCAGCTCTGGATAGGCCTAGGTCTTCTCTCATCGATCGGCAGGTGCTGGAGAGCTTCGGGATGCGGACTGCTGGCCCGGGTTTGAAGTGGTCGGACGGACGGTTTGTGGGATTCCGACGCAATCGGGCTCCCCCCTTTCTCCTGATTTCTGCTGGCCGACGACCGTCGCGTTCTGGACGGTTTCAAGCCCCTTGTGCCTCCACGCTGTTGGTGGCGATGGCGCGGGAGGTGCCGCAATCCTCCTTCTGCGCATGGCGGGTGAACACCGACCTCTGTTCGTTCTGGCGAGCTCAACAAGCGCAAGCGGAAACCATGTCCCTCCCATTGATCACTGTCCTGGCCCCCTTCTCGCCGGTAAGACTCCCGCCAACGAACGTCCGGCGATGCTCTACCCGGTCGCAACTATACGAAAATTATACGCAAATTGAGACGGAGTCAACAGCTGTCCGAAGCCGCTGCGCGCTAAATAGCTTTGTAGGAGGCAGCATTCGGATGCTATGCCGCTAACCGTGTTGATAGTCTGCGCATAATTTTGTATTCCTATGGCGCCGGTGTCTGTGTACGCTCCTACCTCGGGAGGTGGCTCGATGGATGACGCGTGTGCGAGGCGGTTGGCCGATGCGGTGCTCGCGCGCATGGCGGAGTTCACACCATCTCGATCGCGGAGGCAGGTGTACCTGCACGGCGGTCCGACCGAGCCGACCCTGCTCGCGATCGAGCGTTCTGAGGCTCGGACTGTGAAGCCGAAAACACTGCGGAAGCTCAACATTGGGTTGGACTGGGAGCCTGGATCGGCGGAGGACGTCTACTACAACAGCGGCAAGCCCAGACCGGTGGCGGGCAGATCGGGGATCGCCATCGGTCCTCGCGGGGTGTTTGTCGAGGGCCCAGTCGTTACTCAGCTGATTTCCGTCGCGCATGAAATCGGCGATCTCGCCGAATCGGCCTCTCCGGCCATGCGGGCGGCGTCCGGGCGACTCGACGCTGCGATTCAGCCGCTGTACGCCCGCTACGTCACCCAACTGCTCGAGGCCAACCGCCGACAAGGTGGGGCGTTGGGTCCGCTGGTGGCGGTTCTGGGCCCGTTTCTGGATCGTGTAATCGACCAGGGTGATGACGAGGAGGAAGCGTTGTACCGACGGTGGCTGGCTGGCTTACATCTCGACCTCGATAAGTCGATGAGACAGCGGTTCGAGACTCGTTTGGCAGAGGGGGATACATGAATCTGTCGCTGGCCGAACGTGTCGATGTGCTATTCCGTGCACTGCACAGCCCCGACGAAGGCGAACCCACCGTCGAGTTCGTTGCCGCGGCGCTGCGTGATCGAGGTATCGCGGTGTCAGCCGACGACCTGACCGCGTTGCGTGCCGGTGCTGGCCCCGTGCCGTCACCGGATGTGCTCACCTCGGTGGCCCAGCATTTCAACCAGGAATCGTGGTATCTGACCGATTCCGGGGACGTTCAACGAGTGGTCGACGCGTACGTCCAGCTGGAACTGCTGCGAGCCTTGCGTGAGGCCGGAGTGCGTCGGGTCCGCCTGCGCGGTAGCCCGGGCACCTCCGACCGAAGAGCGCTGACCGAGTCGCTAGGTATGTGCCAATGGCACGAGATCGAGGTTAGCTGCGTTGAGATACCCTCAGGCGCAACCGATCCGGCTTGAGGGTAATCGTTTCCTTGATTTTCAGCCTATAGGCGGCGTCAGGTGTGAGGTCGTAGTTGCGCAGAATCGTAGCCAGCATGAGCACGATCTCGTGGTAGGCGAACTGGCGGCCGATGCAGGCACGCATCCCTACCCCGAACGGCCTGTACAACTCCGGGTGGCGGGCACGCACCCGTTCGGGTAGGAACCGGTCGGGGTCGAAGTTCTGCGGGTCATCGCCCCACAGCTGATGGCGGTGCAACTGCAACAGCACGATGAACACCCACTCGCCGCGCTGGAACGGGTACTTGCCGCCCAATAGTGTGTCCCGGCGGGCCTTGCGGAAATAACCCGGCGCGGTGGGCCACAACCTCAGGGTCTCGTCGACTATTCGGCGCACGTAGCGCAGTTTGGCGACTTGCTCGAACGCCAGCTCGTCACCGATCCAAATCTGATCGATCTCCTTGCGTGCGCGGTTGGCGATCTCCGGATGAATCGACAAGTAATGCAGGGCGAAGGCCAGGACCCCCGCCGAGGTCTCCTGGCCTGCCGCCAAGAAAGTGAGAATCTGATAGCGGATGTTCTCCGGGTCCAGTCGCTGACCGGTCTCAGGGTCGGCTGCGATGAGCATCCGGTCCAGCAGGTCGCTGTGCTCGCCGGCGCTTTCTCGTTGCCGCTGCTCGATCACTGAGTCAACCTCGCGGTTGACGTAGTCGATGTCGCCCAGATGCTGAATCCGCTGTTCCCGGTGAAGCGTCCGCTCCAGAAGCGGATGGCTGTAGGCGGAGCGGTTGACGTAGGTGAGAATTCGCAGTATTGCGGCCACAATCGGATGGGGGTCTGTGCGATCGAACGAACCGAAGGAATATCCGAAGCCGCAGCGCCCGATGACCTCGAGTGCAACCTTGTTCATGTCGTGGGGGATGTCGAGCCACGTATCGCTGCGGCCTGCCCAGTGTTTGATCAGCTCGTTCGCGCAATCCTGCATGGTGGCGTGGTAGCTGCGCATCGCTGTCGCAGTGAACGAGGGTGCCAAGATCGCGTGTGCCTTGGCCCAGTTCGGTTCACTGTTGAATGCGGTGAACAGCCCGTCGCGAGCCACCGTCCGTAGTGTGCCGATCGGGACGCCGAGAAATTTGGCCCACTGCGTGTCATCGTTGATCTCGCGCAGCAGCTCCGGATCGCACACATAGGTTACCCGTGTACCGAAGATATTCCGCTCGTAGATATCGCCATAGCGCTGCGCACCACGCATACCCCACTGGCTTGAATCCGTCACGTGCAGATCCCATACATCGCCGAGGAACGGGATCCGGTACGGCGGATGCGGAAGCACCCGATCACTGGATCGAATCCGCGGTAGGGCCGGTGTTGTTGTCACTTTGCTGGGTCTCCATCCAATAGCGGGGTGGCTTGCACGTGGCTCCGTGACTCCTCCCAGTGGGAGGCGATTTTGCGCAAGGCGCGGGTCTCATCGACGATGTCGCTGCCCGGCGCCGATGCTTGCAGCCGACGGTACTGCCCGGCCTGAGCACCGGATTGCTTGCGGTGCAGAGCCCGTGCGATCTGAAGCGACTCACCGGCTGGCCCAGTAGCGTTATCGGCGCCTGGCCCGACGTAGCGCCCGAGCACCAGAAGCGCATCTCTGATCTCGACGGTCATCCGGTGCACGTACCGCCGAGGGTTCATGTTTTCGTCTTGCCTTGTCGGGCGCGGGATTTCTGGACATGCCGAGACCAACTCTTCCCACATCGGAGTCAGGTGCCGAATTGCCCGCGAGGCGGGATCGAGCCGAAGCCGCCGCATGAACTCGGTCGCCACGCCGGCCGCAGCGACGAGGGCACCGCCTCCAAGTATGTAGGTGTAGTTGTTTTCGTTTGCCCGGATGCGGAATTCGACGTAAGCACTCCCGGTGCCGGTCGCCGCGCACATTGAGGAGACAACGATCAACAGCGCTTCTTCCACCGCGCAGGCGCCGACGATCACGATCATCAGGTAAGTCAGCCGGTGCATCGGCCGAAGATCACCGGCTCGCAGCTCCTTGACACTCGTCGTCACCATCAGTATGCCGGGCACGCCGCACCAGGTGGAGAAAATCACGAAGTACAGCGGGGTCTGCCAGCCCTCAGCTCGATCGATGTAATCACCCAACGCCCGCGAGTGAGTCCCAACAACCAGCATCAGCGCAGCCGACACGCAGACGGTGGCCCACACCAGGCGGCTCGAACGGGCAGCATACGCCCACGTGCGCTCCGACCATGAGGCCACCAGCAGCAGCAACGGCGCGAACATAACCACCATGACTGCCGCTGACAACTGCCGGGTGAACGCGACGTCGAACACGCCCTCCTGCGCGAACCAGTCCTGCACCACATGCTCACGCAGCAACCCCGACGCCGTTCCGAACAGTAGGCCGTAAGTGATCAGACGTTCACTCGGTCTTGCACCAAACGAAAACCACAGCAGTCGAAACATCAACGTCACCAGACTGAATGCGAGGACCGTCCAAGCGACTGGCGCTGGTGCCGATGAGGTCAATGCTCGCCCCACAGTGACGTCATCGGTGCGCTCGCCCGCCACCGCGACGTGCTTGACAGCATCAGATCGGCGAACACCTCCGCATCATCCTCCTGGCTGTCTGCGAACTCGCCCCGCCCCAGCACCCGCCGGATCGTAGCGGGGTCGATTCCTGGCAACAGCAGACGTAAGCCAGCGAGGTCTCCGGCGCTTGCGTTGTGGTTGAGCACCATGTGACCAACCTCGTGCCACAGGATCTGATCAACATGGAAATCGGTGGTGCCGGCGGCGTACGCCACCACATCCCCGTCGTCGGTGTCGAGCCACAATCCGCAGGGGGCACCTCGCCCGAGATCCCGCACATCAGGCAGCACACTGGATTCCACCGCTATCAGCTGAAGCCGACGACCTCGCCATGCTCCCAGCGCGGCCAGAAACCTCTCCCGGTTCCAGGGCGACGGAACCAGGTGCGCAATTTCGGCTCGTGCGTCGAATACTCGTCGGGTCGAGTCATCCACACTCCATCACCTCGCGGCAAACCTCGAAGTCTGAGCAGAGCCACGACGTAACTCAGTCGAGGACGCCGAGGGCACCGAGTCGCGTCGCGGTTGATCACCTTGCACGGGTGGCATGATTCCTCCAGTGTCATTTAGTGTTTCGCCGAAATTTATCGCCACTTAGGTAGGCGCCTACAGAGTTGGACGTCGCGGCGGGCGATTCGGTTCCCTTGAAGGCTCGTGGGGATTCTGCCCGCGAAGAAGCTGCGTCTCAGATCGAACCCACACCCTCACGCGACGCCCTCTGCGACGGATCCAAAACCGCATGTCGCCGCATAGAACTTCAGGCGCAGTCCAAGACACCGACACTTCGAGCCCCGTCGACCGGAGATCGCCCGAGCTGTCCATGGGCCTGGTCCAGCGGGCCAGGGGACCGCCAGCCCGGCTGATCCGTTCTTACTGGAGCGGGCGCGAGACGGCAAAGTCGATCTTGTCAGCGATTGCACGCAGGTAGCTGGCCGCCGGTCGGGCGCGTGTGGCCGGGTGACACATGGAAGTGACTGTAGAGCAACGGCTTCCGGCAAGGGCATCCTGTGAATATTTTTTCGTTAGCCCGCCAACAAACTCCCTGTTCAGCCGGGAATTGGCAATCTCACGATTCTGTATGTACATAAAACTAGATGAGTCGAAACTCTGGCTTTCCTGCATGTTTCGCAGTTTGGATGGGGGAGCAAGTCCAAAACTATTGAAAGGAAGAAGCGTTGGACCCCTTTGTGATTCTGGGTTGGGTGAATACCGGTCTGTCGATACTGTCTCACGGCCTGTCTGTGGCCGCGCAGGCCCTGACCCTCATCCTGCCCTTCATCTGACGCAGTCGCCCTGAGAGGCGTTCTCCCAGGAGTAACCCCGCTTCTGGGAGACTCTCGGCCCGGCTCGGTAGCCGTCCCCATTCGCTATCTCCATTTCTTCCTTCAGGCCGAAAGGTTTATTCGGTATGCCCAAATCGAGAAGGGCTGACATCTGCCCGATCGGTGCCTTTGGTTCCGAAAAGCAGCGCCACAAGACCGCAAATTGGAGAATCTGCTTGATTCCTGCCATCGGACGCGGCAGCCGCGTGCTACTGGCAGGGGCGGTCCCGGTGGCAATGGTGATCGCCGCAGCTGGAGCGGCCGATGCCGCCTCCCCCGAAATGGTCGCTGATCAGCCCGGCATCACCAGTCCCGCCCAGCCCGGCACGACCGCGCCACAACCGTCCCCAGAACTCGGAACTTCTCCTGCATCAGAGGCGGTGTACTACGAGCAGCCGCGAAAGATCCGCAACGAGGCGTCGTCGCGTCCGGCGCCGCCTCCGGAGTTGCCGGTGGAGCCGATCCACCTCGAAGAGCTGCATCTGCCCGAACCAGTGCCGTCGGTCGCACCGATCGAGGTCCCGGAAAACATGATTCGCATCGGGCAGTGGCAGGCCCCGCGACCGGAGTGGCTACCCCCGGAATGCGCGGATGCGATCAACGACGTCGCCGCCGGCGGTGAAGCCCAAGTCGCCACTGCACTGGACTCGATCGGCATCCCCGCAGGTCGATCCGACCGTGTCAGCGGAGCCACGTTGGCTGGCGCAGGTATCGGTGGGGCGGCGGGCGCGGCGGTCGCGGGTGCTCCGGTCGCGGTGGCCGGAGCAGTGGTCGGTGGACTGATCGGCGGAACGATCGGCGGGATCGTGGGTGCCGTTCTGGGCACGGTCGTACCCGTACCCGTGATCGGCACGGTCACCTCTGGCGTTGCCGGAACCGCAATCGGCGCCACCGTGGGAGCCGCGGCGGGTGCGGCTCTTCTCGGTGTCCCGGCGGCGGTTGCCGGCGCGGTTGCCGGTGGCGCGGTCGGTGCAGGATTCGGCGCTGGCGTGGGGGTGGGCCAGCCATGACCTCCTCGACCAAGGCGCGCACCGTCGCGGCCGCCGTCGCGGTCTCGACCGTAGTAGTCGGCGGAACAGCGGGAATCGGTAGTGCGGAGACGGTGCCGATCGGGCCGGGTTGCCCCGCGCTCTATGTGTTGGGTATTCAGGGCACTGGCCAGTCGTCACCGAGCGCTGATCCACTGGCCGATACCGGCGTCGTCGGCGCGCTGGTCGCTCCGGTTCTGTCCGCAGCCCCCAACATTGTGCAGCGTAGTTACATCCCTTATGGCGCTGGTTTCGGCGGTGCGGTTCCAGGTGGTGGCACGGATCCGTATGTGGTGTCCGTGGCCGCCGCCCGCCACCGGCTTGACGCCGCGGTCACCGAGATTGCCGACACCTGCCCCGCAACCATGATCGCGGGCATTGGGTATTCCCAAGGTGCGCAGGTGATGTCGTCGTTTGCACACGATGTGGGTGCAGGCTCCGGTCCGGTTGGGTCGGAGCGTATCGCCGGAATCGCGCTGTACGCCGACCCGGACCGTGCAGTCGGCTCACCGATCTTCCCCGGCCGGCCGGGCCAGACGGTCCCAGACCCTGCGCCAGGCACTGGTGGGATTGCAGTGTCGGCCGTGCGAATCGGCAACCTTCCTGCCGATGGCGGGGGCATCGCTGACGGCGGGACCAGCTATGGGGTGCTGACGGGCCGGGTTGCCGACATATGTGCTGACGGGGATCTGGCCTGTTCGGCACCGACGCGGGCCGCGCTGCTACGGGTCGGTGCGGAGATCGCCGCCCAAGCCGACCTACGTGATCCCCTGGTCGCGATCGGATCACTCAACGCCCTACTTTCCGCCGCCCTCGGCAATGCCTGGACAACGCTGGTGCTCAATGACTTCCAGGTCAGCGCCGGCAAGGTCGACTATGCCCCGCAGCTGGGTTTGGCGGGTCGGTTGATCGACGCGGCCGACCCTCGCATCCCCGTCCCAGGCTCCGAGGAGATCGGTGCGGCGGCAGCGCGGTGGAACGAGATCACCACCACCGTCATCGCGAACCCGATTGAGCTGCTGCCCAAACTTGCTGGACAACTGGGTGCAGCGTGGGGGCAGCTGGTTGCCGACAACGCCGACCTACTCGATCCCGCGATCTGGCTGCACTACGCGGACACCGTTGCTCGCCACAACAACTACGCCATCACCGGCCAGCTCAACTCCGGCATCGCCTGGATGGTCGCACTCGCGCACGACATCGCCGGGAGCCGATGGTGACCGATCCCGCAGCCCTTGATCACTTCTACAGAAGCCCCGCGCTCGACTTCACCCCGCGTCCGGGGGATATCCTGCGCTGCCGTGCCGTCTCCGCCCCGCGTCTACATAGCGGCCCTGCATGGCAGCTCGCCTACGCCAGCCGGACTGCGTTTAGCGCCCCCATCCCGGCCTCCGGAATCGTGATCACTCCGCACACGACGGAATTCGCCGGACCGAGTCCTATCCTGGTTTACTGCACTGCATTTCACGGCCTCGGCGGTCGCTGTGCTCCGTCGCAACTGCTAGCGGGGGAGGGGACCGAACCGGAAATCGGGTTAATCGCCACCGCTCTGGAACACGGGTGGACGGTGGCCGTGCCCGACGGGCACGGCCTGGGCATGACAGGGTTGGGACCGCACCAGTTCCTGGCCGGCCGTGCTGCCGCGCACGCGGTGCTCGACCTCGCTCGCGCAGTGCGCGCGCTGCCGGAACTGGACTCGCCACAGGCGCCATGCGCGGTATGGGGTTATGCCGATGGCGGACGCGCCGCGGTCTGGGCCGCCGAACAACAGCCGCAGTATGCCCCAGATCTGGATCTGCGGGGGGTCGCCGCGGGGGCTGTCGTCGCCGACCCGGGTGCATTGATAACTGAGATCGATGGCGGGCCATGGTCAGGACTGGCGTTGGCCGGGCTGATCGGACTGAACCGCGCCTATGCGCATTTGCCGGTCGGCCACATCCTCACCGCCGACGGCCACCGCACTGCCGAGCAAGCCCAAGAACTCGACGCGGCGGCGCTGCTGGTCACCTACCGCGACCAGCCGCTGGGATGCTGGTGCGAGCGGTCCGACCCGTGGAACGACCCCCTCTGGCGGTACATCCTGGCCAACGAGACCTGCGGTCGCGTAGCCCCGCAGGTGCCAATACACCTCTATCACGGCACCGAAGACGCCCTCGTGCCGGTGGCGATGGGACGCGGGTTGTTCGCCGGATACCGGTCGCTCGGAATCGATGCGAGCTGGCGCGAATACTCGACCAGCCATAACGGTGCCGTGGCCGACGGTGCCGCCGAAGCTGTCGCCCGGCTGGCCAGCTACCTGCTGCGCCGACCCGGTGTCGCCGCCAGATGGACACCACAAAGTCCTGAGACCACCTGAATCGCCTGCCTGCACCACGAACCCCCGACGTGGTGCGGGCAGGCCCCGAACCAAATCGAGGTGAATCCGATGTATCCCAACACCGCCCGGACTCGGACGTCTAGGCGCGTCACTGTGACGGTGCTGGCGTTGGTCATTGTGTCGATGTCAGGTGTCAGCACCGTGCACGCAGACGTCGACGTCCCGCTCGGCGCGAAGTGCCCGAGCCTGTATGTGCTGGGGGTGCAGGGCAGCGAGGAAGCCACCTCTGACGCCATGATCACCAGCGACTCCGGTGCACTCGGGCAAATGTTCGGCGCCTTGGCCGCCGCAGCAGGGGATCTCGTGCAGCGCGCCTACGTCCCCTACGGCCGCGCACCTGACGGGACGAAACTGCCATATGACGTCGCGATTGTCGCCGCCACCGAGCGCCTGGAACAGATGGCCACCGAGGTTGTACTTCGATGCCCGAACACGAAAATCGCCGCGGCCGGATACGCCCACGGCGCATCGGCGGTCTCGCGGTTCGCTGATCGGGTTGGAGCCGGGAACGCACGAATCGGCGCCGATCAAGTCGCCGGAATCGCGTTGCTGGCCAACCCGAACCGTGGGGTCGACACCACAGTGCTGCCCGGCCGCCCCAACAGCACGACTCCGTCGGCTGCACCCGGTAGTTCGGGGGAGAAGGTCGCCATGATCTCGCTGCTCAACCCGATGTTGTCCGGGGCTGGGATCGCCGTTACCTCGCTGCCGTCGAGCGGCTTCGGGGCATTGACCGGCAGAGTCGCTGACCTTTGCGTCGCGGGCGATGCGATCTGTGATGCCCCGGCTGGGAGTTCTCTGGCGACCATTGCCGCCAATATCGCCGGCCGCTCAGATCTGCGTGACCCGATCGCGGCGGTGTCAACGATTGCCCAAGCCTTGTCGGCGACGGTCTACACCACCGCGGTGAACGTGGTCAACGGGGACCTGACCGGCACCAGCCTCGATCAGCTGTCCTATCAGCCTTCCAAACCACTCGGGCAGCGCTTGGCTGAAGCCTCCGACCCGAAATCCGCCCTTCCCGGCCCGAACGATGCTCTCGCGGCGCTGTTCAAACTCGGCACCATCGGCTTGAACGCGGTGGTATCGGTTGTGCAGAAGGTGTTCACCCCGACCACGATTGCCGAACTGGCGACCGTCGGTATGGCCAACCCGTGGGCGGCGGTCGCGACTTTGGGCACCAAGCTAGCGACCGCTGTCGTCGAGCTGGTGCCGCCGCAGACAACCAGCCGATGGATCAACCAAGCCTTCGACGCCATCACGAGCACCATCACCAACCGCAGCGAGCTCTACACCTTGGCCAGCTCTGCTCAGTACAGCGACACCTCCGGCCGCCACGGTTCCTACCGCACTGTGCCCGCTACACCGACTGGACGCTCAGCCCTCTCCGCTGTAGCCGACTGGTTCACCGCGCTCGCCCGCGACCTCGCTACCAACGGGCCATCCTTGGCCCCAACATCTTCCGTCACGAGTTCGTCGACTGCAGTACCCACCGCGAGGTCCCGCAGCGGCCCTGCCGCGCCGACGGCCCCGTCGTCGAGCGACGGTCCCTAGACCCCTTCGGGCGGAGCCCGATTCCGCAGATGTACCCACACCTGTCTGCTGATTCTCCCCTGGCGCTCCCGCCCGAAGGGCCTGCACTTTCCGCGACTACACCGAGGAGGTGAGAACACAATATGGCGTATGTAGGAGCCGAACCCGACATCAACAGTGAGCACGGCTCAGGCTGGCTACATCCAGCACAACCCGTTGCCCTGCAACCTGTCCCGCCTGTAACCGACGATGCGGACCTCGACGGCGGTATCGGATGGCAGTGGATCACACCGCAACCACCCCCGTCCACCACAAGATCGGGACGCTCGCAGGTGCCTCGGCGCGTATGGGTCGGGCTTACTGCCGGACTCGTGGTGGCCGCCGTGCTCATAGGCGCGGGAATCAACTCGGCTACCGACCGCCCAGACACCGCCATGCCGATCCCGACCCTGACCGCGGGCCCTCCAACACCACCATCGGGCGGCGCGTGTGCGGGGCTGTCCGGACATACCGTCACCTACGCCGCAGGCGACACGCACAGCATGGCCGGTGTAATCGCGGCGTTCGAGCACGCCTACTACGTGCAGCGCAGTTCTGAGGCCGCGATGCAGTTGGTTGCCCCCGAGGCAGGTCTCTCCTCCGAGGCCGTGTCAGCGGGCATTGCCTCCATCCCGACCGGCACCACGCACTGTGTCGGGATCACCCCGATCGCCGAGGGCGCCGCTGAGGTGCACCTGGTCGAGCGGCACCCCGACGGACTGCGCATCGACTACCTGCAGTTGATCAACATCCGCCAAGACCCCAGCAATACCGTCATCACCAACATCCAGAAGCAGGGCTGAGCGATGGCCGCACCGCTGCACTCGCACCAAGACCTAGAACACCGCCTCGACCCGGGCACTGTTGCCGTTCCCCCGCCGGAACGGTTGGCGCAGGTGTGGGAGACGCCGTTGCCGACCACGGGAGCGCATCCCCCGCTGTTCGCCGTGCTCGGTGCGCATGGCGGCGCCGGTACCTCGACACTGGCGCGCTGGTGGGCCCCGGCAGCTGACAGCGGTCTGGCCTGGCCAGGCTCACCCCTCACCACCCAACAGGTGATCGTCGCCGCCCGGCTCTGTATGTCCGGCCTGGCGGCGGCCGCCGATCGGCTACGCGAATGGCACGCAGGACTGGCACCCGACGGCGTGACGGTGATAGGGCTGGTGCTGACGGAGTCGCGCCCGGGGAGGGTTCCCGCGATGGTGCGGCGGTATCGCGCTGTTGTCGCCGAGTTGGTCGACCACATCTACGACATCGGCTGGCACGACGAACTTGTCGTCTGTGAACTCGCCGAACTCGCCGAATATGTGCCGTTCGACCCTGCCCCACGCCGCCGATCTCGGCTATGTGAGGCGGTTCCCGCAGACGTCCATCGTGCTGGAACTCAGATCATCGCCCGCCTCGCAGACTCTTACAGCAGTGCTGCGGCACAACATGATTCGGAGCAAACGCCATGATCACCGCTTACGTGGTCGGCGAGGCGGTTACCGTGCTCGCCCAGGAAATAATGATCACCCCGATCTCACCGCCGGGTGCGGACAAACTGATCAATCTCGTCAACTACTTGTCCTGGATCGTCATGCTCGCCGGGATCGCGGCTCTGATCTACGCCGGCGGCAAGTTCGGGTGGGAGCGATTCCATGGCGGCGCGGTCGAATCACCAAAGATCATCCTCGGCGCGCTGGTGGGCGGCATCATCGCCACCAGCGCTGGAGCGATCATGAACGCCGTTGTCACTGGAGGCGTATAGTCCATGCGCCGCCTCCGAATTCACCCTCAAATTTCCGCAGTCACACTGACCGGCAGTCCTGATGCCTGGACCGCGCAGAGTGGATTCCCGTCTGCACGGATTGCTCCGCTCGGCAGGTGCACGACCAGCCACTCTGGCCTGAGCCCGTTCACCGTCGTCGCCTCGGACGGGATCCGGATATCGGCTGCACGCCTCGGCCCTACGTCGCCGCCGGCGAGCGTGGTCTATGTCCACGGCATGCTCACCGACTCCACCTACTGGACGCCGTTGACCGAACACCTACACCAACATCTGGACGGTGGTATCGCCCAGATCGTCTACGACCAGCGCGGGCACGGCAGTTCCGAGCATTCACAGCCAGGGGTCCGAACTACGTTACCGATGCTGGTCGCTGATCTCGACGTGGTCTTGGCGCACACCCACGGCGCGGTCGTCTTGGTGGCGCATTCGGTAGCATCGCTGCTGGTGGGGGCATGGGTCCAACAGTACCCATGCCGTGCCCGAGCTTTGACGGGCATCGTTCTGTTCAACGGCTGCTCCGAATTCCCCTGGCTTCCAAGCTCCGATGCCCGCACCGCTGGGAGACGATCGCGTGTCTGCGAGCGTCAGCTCGTCGAGGGTCTCAGCACCTACCTCTACGAGTCGCCATCCCACTACGGATTGCCGCGCCGAAGCCTGTTCGACACCGTCCGGCGCAGGGTGCGGAGAGACAACCTCCCCACAGCCCTGGCTGCCCTTGCCGCATATTGTGGCGCTGCTCTCAACGGCGAGACGGCGACCGTCATGCGCAGCATCCCGACCTGGGTGATGACCGGTCAACTCGACCCAGTCGTTGCGCCGAGCAGATCCCACCATCTGGCCGAACGCATCTGGGGTGACTACGACAGCGTCCCTGCCGCCGGGCATTCCCTGCCGTATGTAGAGCCTGCCAAGGCATCCGAGCCGATTCTGGCTGCACTCGAGGTCGCATACCACACCCAACAGCGGGACGGCGGACCGCTGTGAATCCCAAAATGCTTCCTGCGGAGGTTCTTTCGCCGTTGACCCAGTTGCTGGGCTACCTGGCGTGGTTCGTTCTGCTCCTGTGCATTGCCCGCGCGGTGTGGATCGGCGGGCTGCTGGCGATCCGAATGTACCGCGAAGAAAGCGTCGAAGGACTTCTCGGCGTGCTCGCGGGCGCAGCCCTGCTCGGATCGGCCAGCTCCATTGCTATCGCCGTTCTGCCCACCTGAACCTTGTTGAGGAGACCTACGTGAACGTCTCTTGTGTACGTCGCATCAGCTCGGTGGCTGTGCTCGCATTCAGCGGTCCGATTGCTGCGGCTGGCCTGCTCGGCTGCGGCGTAGCCAACACCAGCGAATCGGCGCAGGTTAGCGCCACCGCCACCGCGCCTATCGGATTGCGGTGGCAGTCCTTCCAAGGTGTAGACCTCCCGGTCGCTGACCAAGGCCCACGCCGCACCGAGGGACCGGTGGCCAGCGGCTTCGACCGGTCACCGGCAGGTGCCGCCTTTGCCGCGATCCACGCGACGGTGCGGATGTCGATCGCCACCGACAACCAATGGCCCACGGTGGGACAGCGCATGCTCGCGCCGGGACCGGGCCGTGACAGCTGGGCCACCGCCCGCGTCCGAATTTCGATCACTGCCCCGATCACCAGCGCCGCGCCGAAAGTCCTCGGTTACGTGATTCCCCGCTACAGCCTCGACGCCACCGACGTCGACATCTACACCATCCACTCCGATGACTCCATCACCTGCAACAGCACCCACGTCCTCTGGCATGGCGACGACTGGCGCCTGCATCTGCCCGACAACCCGACCACCGCCCCAGTCACCACTGTCTCAGTGCCCCCGGCCGAGTTGGTCGCGCTCACACCGCGTTGAGGAGACCCATCCGATCATGAAATCCTATCGCCTGCTGATCATTCTGCTCGCAATCATCACCGCCGTTGTGATCGCCACATTCGTGCTGACCATCACCGACAACGGTCCTCGCGACCTCCCGGTCGATACCGGCGGAACCCCTCAGCCGACCGAGCACTCGTTCCCCGACCTGACGCCGACCCCGCTACCACCGATGACCGACCTGTTCGGCAACCGACTGGAAGTGCCGTCCGAAGAATCCGGTGTCGTTCTTGCCCAAGACGCCGGCACTCGGCCTGACCCTGCCCGTCCGGACTACTTGGCGACCCCACCCGCGCGTATGCAGTGGCAGCGTGGTTGGGGCGGCGCTGCACTACCGATTTCGGGCAGCGACGGACCATCCCGCATTCACGATGGAATAGCAAGCGGATTCGCCCGCACTCCGCAAGGCGCGGCCCTCGCCGCGTCCGACGCGCTCGCCCGTGCGATGGCCGCGCCCGACGGCGTGTGGCAGAAGGCGGTACGTGAACGCTACTACGGCGGCGGCCAGGCGCTACTCGATCGATTCGCCCGCTCCCGTATGCGCACCCGCGACGCCGCTCGCTACATCGTGGTCCCTGACGGCGTCCGGATTCAGCCCAACTACCGCGACGACCTCGCCTTGGTGCAGTTCGCCACCCACGACGACATCGGCTACACGATTTCAACCTGGCCGATGACGTGGATCGACGGAGACTGGCACGTCCGAGTCCCAAGCGATTTCGAAACATTCTGGGGCCCAGGCACTTCCGCCTCCTACTTGGCGGGGTTCGGATCATGGAAGGCCGCGTCATGAACGAAACTGCCCTCGCTGATCATCTGGTCGCCGCCACGAGGATGTGGGTGGCACAGCTGCCCATCCCGAATGTTTGCGATATGCCGCTGGGACCCCAACAGGCATGTGAACAACTCGGTCAGGCCGCAACCAGGGCGGCAAGCTCTGCACTCGATGACTTCGCTGACACCCTTCTCGAAGGTCTGACCAACGCTCTACGGATTGCCATGACCTGGTGGACCACGATTCCCTCACCACAACTGACGGGCGCGGGAGGCGAGCCGGGCGAAGCGCTGTCGTCGATTCGCGAATACAGCGGCGGGCTCCAAGTGCTGTTTCTGACGACCGGGATCATGTTCGCCGCGGCGCGGTTGGCACTGGCCAAAAGGGGCGGGGTCGCGGGCGAGGCACAAGAGAGCTTTTTGATGCTGGCACGGGCGGTGTTCGCGTCAATGGCCTTCGCTGTGGTGATCGCCGCTGGAACACGTGCCGGGGATAGTTTCGCCAACTGGGTTCTTTTCGACGCCAGCCGTGGCGACTTGGACGGCGTAGTAGACCGTCTGATCGGGTTCGACGCGGACACTCGATCCGGGCTGGGGACCGGGTTGCTCTTGCTGGTTTGTCTGCTCGGTCTGATCAGCACCTTGATCCAACTGGTGATGCTGGTCGTCCGTCACGCCTTGCTGATCCTGGTCGTGGCAGTGATCCCGTTGGCCGCAGCAGCCTCGGGAACCGGGCCGGGTTCGCAGGGATACAAAAGGCTGTTGAGCTGGTCACTGGCGTTTGTGCTATTCAAACCGGTTGGCGCGCTCGTCTACGCAATGGCGTTCACCGTGATCGGGCGGGACGAACAACGAGATCCGCAGCTGGTCCTGTTGGGACTGATCCTGTTGGTGATGAGCGTGGTGGTTCTGCCCGCGCTGATCAGGTTGGTCGCACCCGCCGTAGCGACCCTAGGTGGCGGCGGCGGTGGTGCGGCCGTGCTGGCCGGTGGTGCGGCAGGTGTGGCGATGGCGGCGATGGGCGATCGTTCGGGAGGACGCAAGTTCAGCGAAGGCGAGAATGACCCCGGCGGCGGATCACCACCAACGCCTGGCGGATCGCCCAGTGTCGGCGGCGGCCGTCTGATGCGCGGTGGCGGGGATAGCGGCACCGGGACAGCAGTGGTCGGTAGTCCGGTGACCGGCGGCGCTGGATCAGGTGATGCCGCGACTGGCGGTGGAGCGCCGAAGTCCTCTAGTGCGGCTGGCGCGGACGGCGGTGGTGAGGCAGCCGGCGCTGCTGGCGGCGGGGGTTCAGTCGCGATGGGCGCGCAGATAGCCACAGGTCTTGCACAGCAGGGTATTTCAGCGTTCGAAAGCCACACCGAGGATGCGACCGCAGGTGGGTTGGATCCGGATGCGTTGGGTCCTGGGGAGGTTCGGCGATGACTGCTCGGATGTATGGCCGCTGGGAACGCCCCCGTTCCGCTGGCTTCTTCGGTTTGACCTGGGGCGTGTCGATGCTCGGGCTTTGTCTGATCGTCGCCGTGATGGTCGGATTCATGACCACCCGATCGATATCGGTCGCCACGAGCCTGGTCGCGGCTGCTGCGCTGGTGTTCACGCCGCTGGCGATCACACGTAACGGCCGCACAGGCTGGGAAATCGCCCTGCTGCGCGTCCAGTTCGCCGCCGCCCGCGCCCGCGGGGAGCACGTCTACCGCGCCGGCCGGTTCTCCAGGATCCCCGGCATTGCCAAATTGCCCGGTCTTTTGGCGGACTCGCGGCTGTCAGAGTACGAGACGGCGGGCGGGAAACGGTTCGCCATGATCCATATCCGCCGCGGCGATCACTACACCGCAGTGTTGCGGGTGGTTCCACGTGGCAAGGAACTCGTTGACCAAGCCCAGATCGACTCCTGGGTAGAGGGATACGGCGAGTTCCTAGCGGCCCAGAGCCGTGGTGGGGAAGTCGTCGCGGTGACCGCGGTGCTCGACAACGTCGTCGAAACGCACCTCAAGCAAGCCGGTGAGGTCGCCCGGCTGGTTCGGCCCGACGCCCCGACTTATGCCCAGGCGGTGATGCGGGAAGCCGCCGCCGATATCGGCGGGGTTGGCGTGCGGATCGAGGCGCGCATCGCCATCACCTACCGTGCTATCGGCAAAGGCCGAATCCGCCGCGATGAGGCCGAGCAGGCTCGCGAGATCGGGCAACGTCTCCAAGGAGTCCTCTCCCAGCTTGCCCGCGCCGGTCTACCGGCAACGCCGTTGCAAGCGTGGGAAATCCTCGGCCTGGTACGCAGCCGCTACGACCTGGCATCCCAACGCGACGTCGAAGCCGCGGACTCGGACATAACCGACACCCAGTCGTGGGACTCAGTCGGCCCCATCGCGCATCAGGACCGGTGGGATCACTACGTGCACGACGGCGCCCGCTCGATCACCTGGGAGATGGACGCCGCTCCGCGCGGCGCAGTCATGGAGACCGTGCTCGAGGAGCTATTGCGACCCCGCGCGGACGTGCCACGCAAGCGCGTGGCGATCGTGTACCGGCTGCACTCGGCGGCCGAGGCGACCACCCTGGTCGACTCCGACTTTCGCGACGCCATCGCCGCCGAGCAAACCGAACGCGGCATCGCCACCGCCTCAGCACGTATCCGCATCGGCAATACCCAAGCCGCCCGCGAAGAACAAGCCCGCGGCGCGGGGCTTACACGGTTCGGGGCGCTGATCACGGTCACCGATCACTTCGATGGGGACCTGCCAGGGATTGAGGCGTCAGTCAAGGGCATGGCTGCCGCGTCGCGGCTGGGGGTGCGCCGCTGCTATGGCACCCAAGCTGCTGCGTTCGCCGCCAGCCTCGGGATCGGATTGATCCTGCCCGAACACACCTCCATCTCGAAGCGGGTCTCGGCATGAACACCCGGCTCGCCAAACCTTCTCAGTCCGCACGCACCGAAACGGTTGCAGGTGTGCGAGTGCTGACGGCAGAGGGGCGAGCCGCTGAGGAGGCGAACGCCGCCAAGCCCGGTTTGAGGGGGTGGCGGGCACGGCTGGCGATATCGAGCGATAATCATCGCCTGGCCAGCGCCGCGCAGCGTGCCGAGGACGGCAGCCACGATGGCTTCGACCGACCGATGCTGCAACTGACCGACCGGGGATATCGCGAGTTCGGCGGCGGCCGCGCCACGGTGGTGCCCAGCACGCCTGAGTGGCGGGCGACCACCGTGCAGGTAGCCGGCTTGTGGCCGTTCACCGTCGGTGCCAGCGCTCCCACGGTCGGGACGCCGGTCGGCACGCACTACATCACAGGCGCACCAGTGCATTTCGATCCGATGTCGTGGTTTCTGCGTGGTTTCATCACCGCCCCGATCGCGTTCGTATTGGCACTCAATGGGTTCGGCAAATCCAGCCTGATCCGGCGGATGGTCACCGGCGCGGTAGCGTCGGGGGAAACAGTGCTGTGCATGGGCGACACCAAACCCGACTACCGCGACTTGGTGATCAGGCTCGGTGGTCAGGTAGTCGATGTCGGCTACGGACACGGCACCATCAACCCCCTCGACGTCGGCGCCCTCGGGGCGGTCGTCGAACGGCTCACCGACCGCGATCAGCGACGTCAGGTCACCGCCCGTGTCGAAGCCGGGCAGGTCAACATCGTCGCCGGTCTGATCGAGTTGGTGCGTGGGTCGCGGGTGGCCGACTACGAAGAAGTCCTCCTCGCCGCCGGGCTGCGCGAACTCTCCAGCCCCTCAGGCGGATTCAGCTATGAACATCCGCCGCTGCTGTCGAACCTGCTGGAGGTCATTTCCGGCGGCGGCGAACAACTGCGCCAGTTTGCCGAGGAAGACGAGGCCAGCTATCGAGCCAGCACCAAAACCCTGCGCCGCTCCCTGCGCGCCCTGGTCGAAGGCCCGTTCGGCGCGATTTTCAACGGACCGACCACCACCCGTCTCGACCTCGTCAGTCCTGCGGTATGCGTGGACGTCTCCCGTATCCCCGAAGGCGATACCAAACTGTTGGCTGCTGTCCTCATGGTTTGTTGGAGCGAGGGGTTCGGCGCGGTCGCCGCCGCCCACGCACTCGCCGACGCCGGGCTCGCGCCGCCGCGCACATTTGAGGTCGTCATGGACGAAATCTGGCGTGTACTCGGCGTGGGGGAGTTCATGGTCGACCGCGTCGACGCCTTGACCCGATTGAATCGCACGTTGGGTACTGGGCTGATCATGTGCAGCCACACCATTAAGGACCTTGCCAGTTTCGACTCACCTGCCGCTCAAGCCAAAGCCCTCGGGTTCTTCGAACGGGCTCGCGCAAAGCTGATCGGACCGGTCGGCCCAGAGGAGATCAACCGCATTCGTGCTGCGGTGGGTGTCACCGACACCGAGAAACTCCTCGTGACCTCCTGGGCGGCGCCACGACCACCCAGCGACGACGACCTCGACCCTTCCCGCCGCGAAACCCCTCCCGGCACAGGGTGCTTTCTCCTCAAGACCGGCGAAGCCAACGAACCCGGCATCCCGTTCCGGCTGGTGTTCACGCCGACCGAGCGCGCCGCAGATGTCCACAACACCAACCGGCGTTTCGACAACCTGCCTGCAGCAGGGAAAGCGAGCAGGTGATGACCAATGGGCACTTCCTCGCGGGTTGTGGTGGCGACGGCACTCGGTCTTCCGGTGGCGCTGATCTTGCTGTTGCTGGTAATCGTCGGTGCCGAGCCGACGCTGACCTGCACGAGCTCGCTCTCAGCAGGCAGTGTGACCGGGGTGCGTGGCCCGACCGATCAATCGGTGGCGGGGTTGTCGGAGCGGCAGTTGCAGCTGGCACGCAATGGGGTCGCGATCGGCAAACAACGCCGGATGCGTCAGTCAGTGATCATCGCCGAACTGGCTGCCCAAGCCACCGAATCGACCTTCAGGAACCTGGCCAACCCGGCGGTGCCCCAATCGCTGAACTACATCAACGATGGACTCGGCTACGACCACGACTCGCTTGGCCCGCATCAGATGCGCGCCAGCGTCTGGGGATCCGTCGGCATCGCCACCTTGATGGACCCGATCTACCAGATCAACTGGTTCTACGATCACGCCGAACAGCTCAGTGGTGCAGCGCAACAGATGTCGCCGGCCGAGCTCGCTCAAGCCATCGAGCGCTCGTTGCCGAACGCCTATGGGGCACAACTGGAGTTGGCGCAGCGACTGTACGCATTGTTCGCCGACATCGACGTCGCCTCGATGCACCGCACGTCGGCTGGGTCACCGGCGGCCGGGTGTGGGCCGCTCGAGTCCGGGACGCCGTTGCCGGCGGAAGAGAGTGGGTTCGGACGCGCGGTGATCGAGCAGGCCGGCCGCTGGATCGGCACCCCGTACGTGTGGGGCGGCGGCGACACCAGCGGCCCGACCGGCGGCGGATTCGACTGCAGCGGGTTGACCCTCTACGCCGTCTATCACGCGTCCGGCGGGCGGATCCGGTTGCCGCACTACACCCAAGCCCAACAAGACCACCCCAGCGCGCAAATGGTGCCGTTCGCCGAGCGGGCACCTGGGGATCTGATCTTCTTCACCGCGCCGGGCGACACGGATTCGCATCACGTCGGCATCTATTCCGGTCGCGACTCCCAGGGCCGCGACCTGCTGCTGCATGCACCGCAAACCGGCCAGACCATCACCATCACTCCGCTGAGCGCCTGGGACGGCGAACGCATGGATGTCCGCCGCTACACCAGCCCCAATATCCCAATCCCGGACATCAGCATGGCAGGCAGCCGCATATGAGAATCACACCCACCGTTGCAGCCCCGCCTTCCGGCGTCACGCCCGAGATGGTCGTGTGCATCCGCGTAGCCGAGGTGCAAAGGTTCACTGACGCGTCCACCACAGCGGAATATCTAAGCACACTGATCGAAGCCGGGATCGGCTATGAAGGTCTGCGGCAAGCCAAGGGCGCACGGCCACACCGTGTACCGGCGGCTGTCGGCGATGGCGGCTCTCGGGGCCCTCTTGAAGCTGTGGTCAGCAGACACCATGGTCACCTTCATCGTCTGCCGTGCGGGCGGACCAGTCATCTGGCAGAACCTGCTCCCCGAAGAGACCGTCTTCGACAGCGGTTCGGCGAGTGGGGAAACCTCGACGCGATATCCGATCTGGTCAGCCAGGCAAGTCCGGGCCGGGTGCGGTGCCGAATGGGCCACCTTGTACCTGACCCTGGCCAGGAGCCGTGGCATCGACGTCAAAACCTTCGCCGCGCCGGTGCTGGATGTCGCCATCGACCCGATGCACAGCCCGGGTGCCGAGCAATGCAACCGTCGCGACGCCATCGACTGGTACGCAACCGACCTCGGCGACCTGCTGCACCACCATCAGGATTCTGCATGACCAGAACGACATTCCTCACCACCATGATCGCTCTCGCCGCCGTGACTTCAGGATGTGCCACGAATACGCCGTCTCCAACGGCCAGCGCTGAACAGCACTGCCGGGCGACGAGTTTTGTGCCGTCTTTCGGCGAGGTGGACTCATGTTCTGTCGAAGCAGTGCTGACAGTGGCGGTGTCCGCGGTGTTCAGTTATCGGCCGAGTGACAGCGCCGATCAGCGTGGGTCATTCCGGGCCGCGCGTCCGTTGATGGATTCACGATTCGCCGAGCACGCCGAGTACGCGGCCCTGGTGTGGGCTCCGGTGAGCGCCACGCAGTGGCAGCAGTGGCGCACCAACGTCACCACGATCACCGCGGCCGCTCGTGTGACCAGCGACGACCATCCCGCCGATACCGCAACCGCTGCCAGCCGCGTTCTGGCCATCGAACTCGAGCCCAGCGACCAACCCCCGATCAGCTGGGCGGTGTACACCCGCGCAACCCGCGCAAACGCCGCCTCGGCGTGGTTGTTGTCTGGAATGGAGGTGCTGTCGTGAGTGGTGATCCTGTCGAAGAGTCCAGTCAGGCGATGCGCAACGGGTTCGTTCAGGCGTTGCAGACCTCGCACACCACCGCAGCCCTGATGCGGGGGCGCGGCGGGGAAGCGCGGTCCAAGGCGGAGTCCGAGCAGCGGATGCGTCATGCGACAGGCAAAGAGCAGCGCTCCTTCATCGAGCACAGACTCCGCGTGATCGACGCTGTGGATTCAGCGGGCCACGCGCGGGAACTCAACGCTGCCAAAGTCGACGAAGTTCGTGCCCGGATCGAGCGCGGCGGTGAACTGCACGAGCTGGAGCAGCAGCAGAAGAACCGGCAGATGGAACGTGCTGATGCCGACCTGGCCCGCCGAGACGAGGCAGGAAAGCTCGAGCGAAAACACAAGATCGAAGTCCACAAGTTACAGATCGACGGTTACACGAACCGGGAGGCCAGAGCTGCTGCGCTGCATGAATTCGACGTCGAACTCAAAGAATTGCTGATTGAAATCCGCCGCCGTGCAGCGGGTTTCAGTGACACCCTGAGCGCGCATGGCGGATCCGGCGAAGCGATGGCATCGGTAGCCGCGTTCGCCGCGGCGAAGGGGGCGGAGGGCTTGTGTGAGCAGCACGCCGCCGCAGCCGATGACTACGCCGAGCGTTTCGCCGAAGACTCCGGCCGAGACTTCACCGATGCTATTGACGCCACCCCTGTCGATGGCTTCGGCGACCTGGATGACCTCGACGCGGGGATGGCGAAGCAGGCCAGCGCATTGGTGGCGATCGAGGACATCGTCGGTCTCACCGAGGAGCTCAGTTTCGTTACTCACCTCACCTACGAGTTCGCTGATCTGTCAGGCGAGGCGGACGACGACCCCGACGAAAGGGTATTGATCGGCGAGACGATCGACGCCACCGGAGTCACCAGCGAAAGCCTTTTCGAGGCTGCGGATTTCGGCCTGGATGCCGACGCACCGCTGCTTCACGTTCCCCTGGCGCCGGATCTGGAGGTCGAGCCCTGACCAGCGAAACCAGGGCGCCAGTGCCGCGACACCCCCCAGCTGGGGCGGGTGAGTTGGACGTACCGCCCCTGTTAAACGTGCGCATGCTCAAACCCGTCTAGATCTGCGCCTACGACAACCACCAGCACCTCGAGTGATCCGGCCACGCCGGACATCAAAGCCTACCGCCGTACGAAGCTTCCACGAGAGGACGGACAAGCCATGAGGCAATATTCACGGCAGTTGGAGGAACTGCCAGCTGAAAGCTGCGGCTGCTCGAAGGTATCCAAGACACTTCGACCGACTGCGCCTGCGTCCTGCTGCAGGGCTATCCCACGCATCAGCTGCATTACGACGTCGGGACAATTCCGACGCAGACCTGGCGCACCCACCTATGTGGCCGCGCCACCGACCGCACCGAAGACCGCGGCCTGGGACAGCCAACCCGATGTCCGCCCTCCTGAACCCGGCTCGTCGGTGCGCGAGCCGTGACGGAGAATGACGATGACGACTCCCGAATCCGAATTCTCGCCACCGCAGACGGTGGTCCAATGGCAAGCGCAGCTGCTGCTGCGCATCCGGTTGCTGGCTGCCGAACACACCCGCATCCTGGACGCGGGGTGGGAAAATTTCGAGGCCCTAACCGCAGACGACAGTCCGCAGATGGCCTGGCAATCGCATTTGGATGGGTTGGAGGCCCAACGGGAGCAGGCCGAACAGGCCGCGCTGACCTCAGGTATCGAGGCGGCCTGGATCGAGGACGCTCGCGAGCTCGGCAGCCGCAGCACCCGCCCGCGCGTCGATGCTGGGCTGCGGCAGAACCCGTCTCGCGACAACGCCGCCCAGGACTTCTACGTCGACATGCTGTCCCTGGACATGTGGCATCTGGAGCGGATGGCTGCTATCTCAGCCGCCCGTGCGGACCGCATCGCGACTGGGCGGTGGAGCTTCGGCACGAATCACGCCGCGGCAGCGCTGTTCACGAAGAACATGCAGCTGTACCACGAGCGCGTAACCGTACTCGCGCACGCCGCACAGATCACCACTACTGAAGCCGACCTGCTGTGGGGTGCAGGTGTGGAAGGTGAGAGGCGACAGCAGGCAGTTCACCTCGAAACCTACGACGAACTGGCACTGGGCAACGAATGGAACTCCTATGCGACTGCTCGCAGCGACCTTGCGGTCCCGCCCTACATCCCCACCGACCCCGATACCAATACGCCCATCGCTCGCGCTGAGGTCACTCCACCGACACCACAACAGATGATCGCCGCCGCAACCGCTTCCCTGCGCGCGGAATTCGTCGATGCCGCGATCGGCCGCGGCGGCGAACTCGATCGCGCCGGCGATCCCACCGCCATAACCGTGGCCATCGACGCCGCCCTGCCCGCGGGCGAGCAGAGCTGGGACAGCGAGCCCGACTATGCCGCCTACACCACGAACCCGCACCACGCGATCGACCTCGACACAGATGCGTACTAGCCAAATGGCGTGAGAGGAACGGATCGCCTGCTACTGATCCCATCTGACGGCTCACTTCACACACTTTGTCGACGCACTGGTCACGGGTACTGACCGGGACGTCGAAACCGCACTGCCAGGGGACATCCGAATCACGCCGCACCGTCGATGACGGTGCGTGGCAGACGCCTTCACTTACCGGAGGTCGACGATGTCCAGCACTACACCTGATCCCGTTTGCTCGCAGTACCGCCAACCCTCCCACTGCCGCATCAGCGACCGGGGAGCCGAGCTATGAGCTGGCCCGACCCGCGACGCGGAGCCACCGATCCCGCCTACTACCACGACGCCGCCAGCAGCGCCGAAGCCTCGATACGGGCGGATTTCACACGCTACTACCAGCTGCGACTGTTTTCACCGTTCGCTGAAACACCCATACAAAAGAAGGAATTCACCACACAGGCCGATGCTTTGGCCACACGGTGGGGCCGCCACGAATCCGTTGAGCACCGCAGACTGTGGGAGCAACTGCAAGCCGCGGTCTCCGGGTGGGAACTACGCCCAGAATTTACCCGAGCTGCCTACGACCGGATCGCCCAAGCCAAGGTCGACGGAGACGTCCCCGTCGATGCGGTGGTATGGCGCAACCTGCGCCAAGCCGCCGAAGTCACCGGACACATAGAAACCACCATTACCGGCTCCGAGCAAGACGCTGCGCGTTGGCGCCCCACCGACCGCTCCGCCAAAAAGGACGCCGAGCGTGCCAGCCTACTGGACCGAGCTCTTGGCGGTCGCGGCCCGGAACTGGCCAGCGTGGCCGACTTCGATGCGATCATCGCAGAAACCGATCGGTTGCTGGCGGCCGAGCATGAACTCGGCGACCTTGACACCGGCGCAGACGAGCACGCCGATCTGTTGCCCGAGCGTGTGCGCTCAGCTCCGGTGGGCTACACCTACAGTGCCGAAGCCGACCGCGAAGCCTGCCAGATCGCGGCACTGCGGCAGTTCCAAGATCTGACCGCCGAGCACGCCCGGCTGGCCGAGCGGTGGGAGGGTTCACCCGAGCACGATCAGGCGCAGCTCGCGCGCCTGGAATCCCTGCTCCACGCCTCCCGCGCCTACCGTGTCGACGCAGCCCAAGCGGGTGTGGCGATGTCTGACATCGAGGCTGTTTACCGCGCTGGACGCCATGGCACTTACTGGCACGAAGAGCCCGGCAACCCGCATCAGGGTCGAATCGCGCGGTTGGTCGAAGAGCGAGACCGCGCTAATGAAGAAGCCGACACCTTGCGCGAAGTCGTCGCGGATCTACGCCAACTCGCATCCCCGCCTACCTCGCAGGTGGAGCTGAGCCAGCCATCTCCTTCTCGCGAACCGGTCGAACCGATTCCGGATCAGAGTGGCGCCGATATCTGTGAGGCCATCGATGCGGCTCTGCCCGACGCCGACCTCCGC
The DNA here is from genome assembly GCF_040648115.1 of Nocardia sp. NPDC049190. NCBI lineage: Bacteria > Bacillati > Actinomycetota > Actinomycetes > Mycobacteriales > Nocardiaceae > Nocardia > Nocardia sp. NPDC049190. Next base: position 144,385 of record NZ_JBEZDE010000006.1, on the reverse strand, counting down.
GACTGGAGCTCCACCGACGGCATCGAAGCAACCCCCGCGATGGCATCCAGTCAGGTCGTCGTCGACGCCGAGGTTTCGCTGTGAAAGCCCATCCTGCCCAACTTTTCACACCTATCTGGAGGTGATCATGTTCTCGACACGAGAGACGCGCCGCCGCACCAAACGTGGTCTGGGCGAGGAAACGCAACTGCTGCTGGCGTTTCTAGGCCTGGTGGCCATGGGGCTGGCGTTGTGGGCGGCGTTGAGTCTGGGTAGCTGGTGGGCTGGTCTGCCAGTCACCAGCCATCCGGTGACCGCGCTGCTCACGGTGGTTGCTGGTCGGCACCCCTGGCCATGGCAGGCCAGCGTTCTGGCTATCGCCTTCACCGCCTCGGGGGCTGTGCTGGTGGTCGGGTGCTGGAAGGCAGCTGCTGTGGGCAGTGAGATCGACGCTGCAGCGCGCACGATGCAACGCCCGGCGGCGATTCGGATGGCCCGCGCCCGCGACAACGCGCTAGCCAACCAGCGGCTGTTGCGCGACGCCGACCCTGAAGTTCAAGCCTGCAAAGGCCCGCCACTCGGGGAGACGGTGATCGGTGGTGTGGAGTTGTTCGTGCCCGCCGAGCTGGGGGTGACGATCGCGGCGGGCACCCGCACCGGAAAGACGATGGCATGGGCGATCCCGGCAGTGTTGTCGGCATGGGGGCCGTGCCTGGCTACCTCGAATAAACCGGACCTCTATCGGCACACCATGTACGGGCGTGAACAGCGCGGGCGGATCTGGTTGTGCGATCTGCAAGCAGTCACCGGGAAGGTGGAGTGCGGGTTCTGGGTCAACCTGCTCACCCAGGTCACGGGTTTGCCCGCGGCTCGCAAGCTGGCCGGGTTCTTCGTCTCTGCCGCCTCCGGGTCGGCGTCGCAGGCCGCCAATGCCAAGGTCGACAGCTATTTCGACGGCGGCGCTCAAGAACTGTTGAGCCTGTACATGTATGCGGCGGCGTGCGTGGGTGGGGATCTGCTGCACGTGGCCGAATGGCTTGGCCGCGACCAGGACCAAACCCCTGCGTTGATCCTGCGCCATTGCGGGCACCACCGGTCAGCCGAGCGAATCCTCGAGTCCCAAGCTCTGTATGCGCGGCAGCGTGACGGGCTGTTCGATATGGCGCGTCGGTTCCTGAACGTGCTCTCGGATGAGGGCTACGCGCGCATGGTCACCCCGCCGCGGCGCTGGCTGCTGGGGGTGCACGAGGAAGCAGAGAAGAAGGGTGGCAGAACCCGAGTCGTGGTCGAGAGAATTGAACAAGGCCCGACTCACGATCTGCCAGAGTTCACGCCGGCGGAGTTCGTGACATCCCCGGACACGCTGTATGCGCTGTCGATGACTGGACCCGACGGCGCCACACCGTTGACCTCGGCGCTGGTCGGGCAGATTCTCGAAGCCGCTCTAGATGCGGCGCGAGCGCGGCCGGATGGGCGGTTGGCGGTGCCGCTGCTGGGGGTGCTCGACGAGGCAGCGAACTGCGCACGTATCTCCGAACTGCCGAGCTACTACACCTACGCCGGGGGTTGCGGGATCGTCCTCATGACCATCTTGCAGGTCCTAGAACAAGGCGAAGACCTCTGGGGAGCAAACGGTCTCAAGACTATGCGCGCCCAGTCGATCGAGGTCTACGGCGGCGGCATCGCTGCGGTCGATTACCTCGAACATTGGTCGGCGATGACCGGCCCCCATGATGTGGCCGACCGCTCCAGCAGCCACGGCGCCGGTGGAGCCAACCGCACCCTGACCTGGCGCGCCGAACCTATCCTCGATGTCGCCGTGCTCGCCGCGCTCCCCAAAGACCGAGCCCTGGTGCGACTCCCGAACTACGGGCCGGTGGTAGTCCGCAAAATCTGGTGGCAGGACACCGAATACGCATCCCTCATCCGGACATCGCTGGCGCATTTCGAGAAAGCCTCCCACCAGATCGCGCTGCCCACCGAGGCCGCTGACGACGACGCGGCGACCGGTGGTCAGCAATCATGAGCGCACCGACCGCATCGGCGGCCAAGAAGCCGCCGATGCCAGCGGCATACCATCATTTCACCGAGTTCACCGAAAAGTGGCTGCTGCCCACGATCAACATCCGATTGGCCGAAGCGAGCCGGGAAAACACCTACACCTGGTGCAGCAAGTGGTGGGCACACCGGCCCGTCGCTGTCCGAATCGCGCACCTGCACAACGCATTCGAAGCCCAACGCCGCGCACAGACCGGCAGCGGCCTCAGCACCTTCCTGCTCTCGCACGTCGACGCTCACTTCAAAGTCATCCTCGACGCTGCCAACGGTCCACTGCACCGCTGCACCCGCACCACCCACATCAGCACACCGACACTGCCGTTCGATCCCGTCCCATTTGGGTGGTTCACTTCCGCGAACCGTCCACCCGGTACCGCACCTGAGAGCGAGAAGGAGGCGAAGAAGCCGCCACGGTTCGCCCATTACAGCGACTTTGTGCAGGACTGGCTGCTACCGGTCAATGCCGTTCGGATCGCTGGCAACAACCGCGAAGGCCAGTACACGTGGTGTCGGCAGTGGTGGCGCCACCACGCGGTGGCGGTCCGCTTCGCCGCCCTGCACGCGGTATTCGAAGCAGCACTCCGCGCCGAGGACAAGTCCGCGATGAGCGGGCTGTTCGTCCGCCACATCGATCCCCATATGCGTTCTATCCTCGACGCCGCCAACGGCCCCCTGCACCGCTGCACGCTCGACCAACACCTCGAGATCCCGGGGCTCCCGGCCGCACCGATCCCCACCGCATGGTTCGGCGCCTCTAGCGCGAAAACGTTGACCGAGCACCTTGGATTCGGGCCCGACTTCCGAGCCTTCGGCAACGGTGCGACGGGAGGGTCGGGATTGTGATTACGCCCACGCGCACGCAGGTACAGGTGCTGAAATCCCTACAGAACCAGTCGGTGACCGTCACCAGCATGCTGGCCACCGCAACCCGACACCAGCAGCAGACCGGGCAGCGCCCGCCGCAGTCCTGGTACGAGGATTTCCATAGCCGGGCGATCCTGCGTGAAGAGTTGACCAACGTCGCACTCGCCGGCGGAGTGCCGCGCACGTGGATCGATCATGTCCGCGAGCGCGGCGCCCGCGCAGTGCACTGGAACCCGGACCTCTACCTACGCACTCCCGAGCCGTTGAACTGGGACGAGATCCTGGGCGGCCTCGACGCGCAGGTGCAGCGTCTGCGCGCTTGGACCGCCCTTGCCGCGGCCTACGGACCGATCGCTGCGCGAGCCGAGGACGGGGCCAGCGCCGCGTTTGATCGCAACTTGCGCATATTGCGGGCACGGACCGCAGGCGTAACAAACCTGCTGGGCCTCAACACTGAGCAGGGCCAACAGTTGTGGGGCACCGAAAAGGACTGGGTGGCTGTCGGGGTGGCGATAGTCGACGGTGTTCCGATCGAGGGGCTTGCGCAACGCTGGCGTCAGGCAGCACACAACGATACCCGCGCCTACGCACTACAGGCTACGGCGCTCGCCGAGGCGGGAATCGCGATCGATGACGCGGTGGCACTGCCATCGCATGAGGAACTATGGCCCCCGATCAGTGCCGCGCTCACACCCCCGCAACCGCTGTTCCAGTCACCCGTCGCGCCGGGGCCCGAAATCGAAACCGCGATCGGCGCCGCAAGTCTGCCCTACGGCGTCGATGTCGAAACGGTCATCGAGGCACCGACATTCAGTGACGCGCCCTGTAATGACGACCTCTGGACCAGCGACCCGTCACCGACTGGTGTACACACCACGTTGTCGTTCTGGCAGGAGATCGAGCTATGACCGATCTCAACTCGCCGCTGCGAATTCGTGATATCCCATCCGAGCAGGCCGCGTCCCTACATTGCATCCACGAGCTGGCCGCGCGCGAGACCCTGCTGCGTCAGGCGATGCGGGCGAGCAGCCCGCGCTCTGCGGACGGCGCGCGAATCCTCGACCAGATCTGCGAGGTCAGCCGTAATCGGGACTTGACTGAGATCGCAGCCCGTGGCGGCGGCGTGCCCGGATCCTGGGTCGACCAGGCGCGAGCGGCTGGGCAATCCGGCCGGGCGTGGACCGACGAGCTGCTGCTCATGGCACCTCACCCGCGGGCGAGCCGCCGAAATACCAAACGGGTTCTCGATGACACCCGCCAGATGGCCGACATGGCTGCTATCACCATCGCTCGCGAGAACTGTCTGGCTACCTACGGTGTCACCGCAGAGCCGGAACCTGCTGCTGCCGGGCAGCTTCGACGAAACATGGAGGCGATGTGGACGCGCGCTGCGGCCACCGCCACGTCGATCGGAATGGGCCGCAATGAACGCGCCCGCTTGTTCCATGCCGCCAGCAGTGACGTCGAACGCCGCGTCGAGACCTACCTGCACTACAGCCTCGACGACCTCAACGCGCAGTGGCGCAGCTACACCACCCCCACCATCGCCGCCAGTGTGCGGCGGTCGCTGGGTAGCCTGCGCCGCGCTGGCCGCCGCGCAGACATCACCACCGCGGACTCCGACGCAGAACAGCCCCCGAGACCGAAGATCTTGATTGAACGAGCCCGCGACGCCCTGAACCCGGCAGGCGCCAGAGGATCCCAAGTGGGAACTGATATCGCCGCAGCAGTTACCGCCGCAATCCCGGACGCGATGGCCCACGGCTGGGACATGTCAGCGGAAGTTCACGGCGGCCATTCCGCCGCCGAAATGTACCCGGATGTTGGGCCCGATCCGTAGTCGACCGGGAACCCTGTTGCCCCTCCAGCGTTCAGTGCGAGGAGTCTATGCATCCGCCCGAGCCCGGCGTATCTGTTGTTGCCGCGTCACAACCTCTGGCGATCACAGCGAAATGCATGTTCCGCTATGACCAGGGTGCCCAGCCGCCGCGATTCATCCCGCCCAACTTTCGCCCGCAGACGCTGCGTCGTAGCGACCTGCGGCGCCAAGCACGTCCCCGGCCTCCCTTGAGATCTGGAGATCCGACCATGGCCATTGGCCTCGATCACTTTGCCCGTCCCGCCGCGTCCCGCCGCCACCAACTAGGCGATCACCGCATCACCTCTTTGCCCGACGGCGCCGCGCTGCTCGAACCTCGCGCCTGGCTGCCAGGCTCCGACCAGGTCTGGGCCGAACACCTCCATCTGATCAACCCAGACGGCTACCTCGCCTACACCATCACTTCGCCCGGCGCCCGGCTGATCTCGTTCGGCGACGCCATGCGGACCCCGTCGCAGATCACCCACCCCGAACTGATCTCCGCCGTTGATGACGATCCGGCCGCATCCGTAGCCACTTGCCGCCGCCTGATCGACGACCTCGCCGTCCACGACACGCTCGGCGTCGGAGTGCACTTCGCCGACGTCCAACTAGGCCGAGTCACCACCAGTCCCTGCGGCGAACTGGTCTGGCAGCCCGAATAGTCAGCGCACCCAGCGCGATCAACTGACTTCGCCTCCCCACTGTGACAGGAGACAACTATGCAAGCATTCCCCCGATCCGGCGGGGGGACCTTCCAGGTCCGCCCCGCCAGTAGCCCCGCCGAGCTGCGTGAATTCAGCCGACGGCATTACCTCGCGAGGTTGCCGTACGCACGCCGCGCCGTACGCAACCACCTCCAGTCCAACGACATCGGGAAACGCGGCGCACCACTAGACCGCCGCATGCACATCGACATATCCGTCGTCACAGCCGCACCCAAGGAGACCCTGTTCGACCAGGCGGTGAACCAATGAGCACCCCAAAGAACCCCGCGCGCCTGTTAAAAAGGAACGTCACCACGCCGATCCCCGATATCCGTGATCTTCAGGTGGCCGTTGTAGGTGCGGGGTTCGGTGGCATCGGAATGGGCGTCGCGCTGCGTCGCGCGGGCATCCACCGCTTCGCGATCTACGAAAAGAGCACTGAGGTCGGCGGCGTCTGGAGGGACAACACCTACCCGGGCTGCAACTGCGACGTCCCCTCGCACCTGTACTCGTTCGCGTTCGCGCCCTACCGCAACCGTCACACGCGATACCCGGGACAGCGGGAGATCCTCGCGTATCTACGTCGCGTCGCCGACGAACGGGGTCTCGCACCGCATCTCCAATTGGATACGGCGATCAGCGAAGCCACCTACATCGAGGACGAGGGACGTTGGGAGCTGATCACCGCCGCCGGGCAGCGCGTAGTCGCCGATGTCGTAATTTTCGCCGTCGGCCAGCTACATCGCCCGAACCTCCCCGAGATCCCCGGGCGAGCCGACTTCGCCGGGCCCTCATTCCATACTGCGCGATGGGACCACGAGACGAAATTGCACGGCCTGGATGTAGCGATGATCGGCACCGGATCCAGCGCGGCCCAGATCCTGCCTACCCTCGCGGCGACCGCGCCTCGAGTGCGGGTGTTCCAACGCACACCACACTGGGTACTTCCGAAACCCACCATTGAGTTCGGATTGCTCGCGCGTACAGCGCTGCTGGCGCCGGGCGCTCATCACATCTACCGACAAGCGCTCTACTACGGCGCCGACGCTCTGTTTGCCCCGATCATGCGTCGCGGCTGGTCGGCGCATCCTGCCGAATGGGTCGCTCGCCGATACCTGCGTCGCGCGGTCGATGACGCCGTGTTGCGCGCCAAACTCACTCCCGGTTATCCGATAGGCGGCAAACGCATCATCCTCGACAATGACTACTACCGGACGTTGACACATGCGAACGTCGAGCTGATAGCCGAACCGATTACTCGCATCACCAGAGATGGGCTCATGACCGCCGACGGCGGCCACCACAGCGCTGACGCGATCATTTACGCCACCGGCTTCAAGGCACCTGAGTTCCTCATGCCGGTCATCGTGCGTGGTCGCGGGGGAGTCCAGCTGCATGATCAATGGCACGCAGGTGCCACAGCTTTTCTGGGGATGGCGGTCTCGGGCTATCCGAACGCGTTCCTCATCGCGGGACCGAATTCCTTCAACCCGGCAGGTAGCAATCCGGCGATGAAGGAACACCAAATCGATTGGATCATCAAGTGCCTACGCTGGCGTGAGCGGACCGGTGCTGCCGCAATAGAAGTCACTGAGCAGGCGATGCGATTCCACCAGCGATGGCTCGAGCAGGCAATCGGCAAGACGGTGTGGCCCATCGCCGGGACCAGCTGGTACAAGCACTCCAGCGGGGCGATCACCAACCCTTGGCCCGCCTCCGCGCGGACCTACGAGCGAATTCTGCGCCACCACCCGCCCTCCGACTGCTTCCGCGCGGTCCCGTGAACGGGAAGACCTTCCAGGCCTCGTCAGTACATGCGTTGCCGACGCGGACGCAACAGGAAAGCGACTATCGCAAACTCCGGTGAATGTCCGGTTGAAATGTCCGGTGTTCGACGTACGTCCGGTTGAAATGTCCGGTCGATATGTCCTTCTCCGCTGTGCGGCGGCTCGACATTCTCAGAAGGGCATCCGCCCATCGATCTCTATTCCATTCTGGAGTCACTTCGTTGACCACACCACCGGACATCGCACGATCCATAACATGCCCTGTGGCGCATGGGTCGCCCTTCTACACCGACACTCCCCGCGTTGCGCTGCATTCCTCGGAGTTCGCCGCGGACCCGCATCGGGCATATCGGCAGATGCGCCGTCGGTATGGCTCGTTGGTGCCGGTGGATCTTGCGGTCGGTGTTCCGGCCACTCTGGTGATCGGATACAACACCGCGCGGCGAATCTTGTTTGACCCCGAGCACTTTCCCGCTGATCCACGCCGCTGGCAGCAGAACATGCCAGCTGACTGCCCGATCCTGCCCATGTTAGGGGCGCGACCGAACGCATTGCGCAGCGCGGGACAAGAGCACGCGCGCTACAGACGTCCGAACACCGCAGCCATCGGTGCGGTTGATCTGCATGCGCTGGACTACACAGTTAGGGAGATCGCTGTCTCGCTGGTCAACGCCATCTGTGGGTGGGGTTCGGCAGAACTGATCAGCGAGTACGTCTTCCCACTCACGTTCGCCGTGCTCAACGCCATGCTGGGCTGTCCACCGGATATCGGTCAGCGATTGGTAGGTCCGTTTGCCGCGATGTTCGAAGGAAAAGACGCCGACACGGTCGACGCGAACCTCTGTGCTGCGTTGTTCGACCTGATCACCCGCAAGCGGGTCGAGCCCGGCAACGACATTACCTCGCGCCTGCTGGCAGACCCAGCCCAGCTTGACGATACTGAGCTCGTCAATCAACTTCTCACGCTGTATGCCGGCGGTATCGAGCCGCTGCAGAACTTGATCGCCAACTCCCTGCTCCTGATGCTCACCAATGAACGGTTCGCTGGTGACCTCCTGGGCGGCAGCCTCACGACGCGCGCGGCGCTCGATCACGTGTTGTTTGCCGACCCGCCGTTGGCGAACCACTGCGTCAGCTATCCGCGTCAGCCTATCCTGATCGATAGTGTCTGGCTGCCCGCGGATCAGCCAGTGGTCATCAGCATTTCCGGCTGTAACAACGACCCCGCGATCAGCGCTGGGGATCACACCGGCAACCGATCGCACCTGGCATGGAGCGCAGGACCACATGCCTGCCCAGCCCAGGCCGCGGCGTACCTGATCGCCCAGAACGCCATCGACCAACTGATCGACGCGCTCCCTGAACTGCGGCTTGCCTGCTCAGCCGACGAATTGTCTTGGCGGCCCGGACCTTTCCACCGCGCCCTCGTGGCCCTACCGGTTGTTTTTCCCGAATCCCCACCCCTGACCTTCAGGTAGGGGACACCCAATGGAGGAATTGTCATGTCAACAGCACTGATTCACGGCAAGGCCCCGGTCAACGGAACGACGCTGGCCTACACGCAGGCTGGCCCACGTGAGGGGCGTCGCCGACCAGTGGTGTTCTCACATCCGCTGTTTTTCAACCGGACCCAGTGGTATGAGCTCATGGCGCGATACGCCGAGCTCGGTCACCCTGTGTACACCTACGACCATCGAGGCCAAGGCGAGAGCGCGCGGGCAGTGCGGGAAGATCTGTCGATCGCCACCCTCACTGAGGATGCGGCGGCATTCATCGAGCAGTACAGGCTGCAAGGGTGCCATTTCGTCGGTGCCAGTCTCGGAGGTTTCGTCGCGTTGTGGCTGGCAGCGCTCCGACCCGATCTCGTCAGCACGGTCACCGCAATCGGGTCATCGGCGGAGGAGGAATACAAGCGCGCCGACTACGAACCGCTGGTCGATCACCTCACGGCACACGGTCCGACGCAGGTCGTCGACCCCATCCTGAACATCATGTTCAGCGACTGGACCCTGGAGAACAACCACTCGCTCACCACCACCTGGCGGGCAGTCATCAACTGCCTTGATCAAAGCATCGGCGACGCCAGCCACGGCGTCATCACCCGCCCGCGCATCGTCGAGAAATTGCACAACTGCGCCGTGCCAGTGCTCGCAATCGGGGGTGACGACGACCATGCCTACCCAGGCGACATATCTGGAGAGAACATCGCTAACGCAGTCGGCCGCCACGGCCGCCACGTCAGGATCGAGCACGCGGGCCACTCCGCCGCCCTCGAACAGTGCGAGGCGGTCGCGCGGCATCTGGATGAGCAGTTCGCCTTCACCGATGGTGTCTGAGATGGGGTTCGATCCGGTCGGAACCAGATGTTCGCCCTCCAGCCAGCCCAGGCCGCAGGCCAGATCGACTACGTAGTCGGGTGCAGACAGTCCGGCGTGATCGGCGGCGTGTAGATGACATAGCCGCAGGCGCTGCAGATGTGGAGGCGATGAAGGCCGCCGGCGTGTAGACAGGCCAACGATCCGACGAGCATCTGTTTCGGGCCGAACTGTTGCCCACATTGTGGGCAGCGGCAGGGCCATGGTTCGGCCCACTTTCCGTTGTGCAGGCGGTATAAGCGGCCGGGTTCGACGACCCGGCCGTCGCTGAGCCGGTACACCGGACGCGGGCTATCGAACATAGTTTCGAGTATTTCACGTTCTAGCGCGTCAAACTTTCTGGCAGGGTTGCTCGGTTTACGCTCCGAGCACATCGAGCCAGGAAGGAGCCAGTCTGTGGCGAGGTCACGGCGGTTGACGATTCCGGTCGAGGACAAGGTGCGGGTGGTGCTGTCCGGGGAGATGAGCGCTGCGGGCCGCGCGGCGGCGTGGGGTTGGTACGGCGTCGGTGGGTAAGTGGAAGCAGGCGCTCCTGGAGGCCGGGACCAAGGCGTTGGATGAGATTCCCAGTGGCGCGGCCGGGGCCCAAGGCGCGCCGGAACAGCGGCGGTTGCGGATGGAGAACGAGCAGCTGAAGCTGGCACTGGCCGAGGCCACGGTGCAGTTGCGGGTGTGGCAGCACGGCGCCGCGCTGGTGGATCAGGTCCCTTCCATGACCTCGAAGCCCTGAGAGCGGCAGAGGGACTGCCGGTTTCGAGGTTCGCTCGAATGGCCGGCATCCCTGAGCACAGCTATCAGCGACGGTTGGCACGGCTTCGCCACGGGGAGCTGCCTCAGGGTCCGTGGCCGTCGCCGAAGGTGGAGCGGTTCGAGCCGATCGCGGCCAAGTACGCCGAGGAGTGGCCGGCGTGGGGACATCGCAAGATCGCGGCATTGATGCGCGCCGACGGCTACGAGGTTTCTACCTCCACCGTGGAGCGAGCGCTGCGGCGGCGCGGCCTGTTGTTGCCGCGTGGGTATCGCGCTGACCGCAAGTCGTGGGCAATGTTGCGGCGGAAGGTGTTTCGCGATCCGTCGGCGCACCGCAATCGTGTGTGGCAAACGGACTTCAGCGAATTCGAAACGATCGGCGGTGGGATCTGGCGAATCTGCGCGGTGATCGATTATGCGACGAAGTACTGCCTGGCCGTCACTGTGACGCCGACGGCCCGCGGTGTCGATGCACTGGCCCGCCTACGGCTTGCGGTCACCGATGCCGAACGGGCTCTCGACCTGGACGATTTGCGGGCGGATCGCGGGCTGGCCGAGGTGCTCGAGCCGGCCGGGGAGGTGCTCGGCATGGTGCGCGAGCCGATCGCGGTGGTGTCGGACAACGGGTCGTGTTTCCGCAGGGAAGTGTTCAAGACCGCGTTCGCCGGACCGGATTCGCTGCTGCGACACGTCCGCACCCGGGTCCGGGCACCCCAGACGAACGGTGTGATCGAGCGGTTCTTCGGAACTTTGAAATACGAGCACCTATTCCGCGGCATGATCACCGACGGTGACGTCCTGGACATGGAGATCCATGGATTCCGGATCATCTACAACGCGATCAGGCCGTACCAGGCGCTCGGCGATCGAACACCCAGTACGGCCTACACCGATCGTGACCAGTAGAAAAGCGCCCGATAAGCGGCATTTGCGTTGTCGCTAGGGCCACCCGACCCATTATTCGACGGCGATCAGTGGATCTCCGGATTGACCGGTGCCGCCCGGCGGCTGCCTCGCGCGAGGGTGAGCCACGTCGCTACCCGCTCGACGACGGCTGCGCCGAGGGTGATCGGATCAGATAGATTGCCGCGGAGTAGACGTCGTCGTTCGAGATGTCGTCGTCGCTCCGGCTGTATCGGACGAATGCCGAATCGACTGGAATGTCGACAACACTTTGAGGGTCGAAGGGGAATCGGTAGTCCTCGTCGTGATCCGACCATTGGCTAAAACTCCCCGCAGGCAGAAGGTAGAGGCCGGGCGGTTCGTTCCGATGCAGATGCTTCCGCAGGAAGTCGATCCCGGCGCGCAGGGACTTCGGTGAAGGCAGCGCATGTGTTTCCTCCAAAGGAACGATCAGGCTGGCGGCGATACCCGCCCGATTCGGCCAGTCGACACCTTTACAGAGTGCGTCAAAGGCGCTCGCGCTGCTCCCGAGTAACCGGGCGGGATTCCGCAAGCTCTCCACGCTGAGCCCGAATTCATCGATATGCCGGGAGAACAGGTGTTGGTCTGCTGCGACGGAAACCTCCGCGGCCCACCGCTCAATCGCGTCCAGATCAAGATCTACCAACAAGCCACCGTCCGTTCCGTCCACAGCCGTGCTGGATCATGCCATCGACCGGCGGCAGTCAGCCACCCGGTTTCGATCCGTCCGAGCGCCTGCCAGCCACACGATCTGGAGCGGGTCTGATTGATCCGCCCTCACGTCGGCATTACCGTGCGGTCTCAGGTGACCTTGCCATCCGGGGCGTTATCCTTTCGGCCAGCTAGATCCTGCCAAGAGGTTGACGCAAGACAGTGCACCATCTTCTGTCCGCCGGATAAGGCAGCGGTGTTGGTGCCAGTCCGGCTCCCGGATGCGCAGCGTGTACCCAGCAGCGTCGAGAGCGGGAACGTATGCTTCTTCATCGGCGGTGTCCGGGATGACCAACAGGATGTCGACAATCGATTTGGCCGCGAGCCCGGGCACAGAGGTCGAGCCAGTGTGCTGCGATGCGCAGAACCAGCGCGCCCAGTGCTGCTCGTATTACCGCAGCCCCGCGCAGGTCTACGCTGAGCATCTGAACGGGATGATGCACTGACTGTTGACCCCGCCACCGTTTAGCGACACTCGTCGTCCTGGCTTCTGCGGAGGGTGGTGAGAATGTCACGCAGGGCGCAGACGTCGGCGTGTTCTAGTCCGAGTACCCGCTGGCGATCGGTGAGGATCTGTTCGTACCGGTCGATGGCCTCGGCCACCATTCCGTAGGTCTTGGCCAGGTTTTCGCGTGTGGTGCGGGCGCGGGGGTGGTTGGCTCCGAACGTCTCCTCAAGCTCGGGGAGGATCTGCTTGTAGAGCCGGATGGCTTCGGGGAATTGTTCGGTAGATGCGTAGGCGTTGGCGAGGGTGTGACGAATGGTGAGAAGATCGCGGTGGTCTGGTCCGAGTACCTGCCCGGCGTCGACGAGAGCTTGCTCGAGGATCCGGATGGCCCGAAGCGGATTGTCAGTGAGTGTGTAGGCGCCCGCGAGGTTGTTGAGGGTAACGAGGTTGTCGGTCATGCTCCAATGCTCGGCCTCGGCGAAGTTGCGTTTGTACAGCCAGATGGCTTTGGGGAATCGTCCGACGGATTCGTAGGCGCTGGCGAGATTATTTCGGGTGGTGAAGATGTTGTGGTCACCGGGTTTAAGCCGATGCTCAACGTTGGGGAGATTGCTCTCGTACAGCGCGATCGCCTCGGCAACTCGGCCCACCGATCGGTACGCCTCGGCGAGGTTGTTAAGGGCACAGAAGGTGTGGGGGTCGTTGGCTTTCAGTATGCGCTTGGCCTTGCTGAGGTTGCGTTTGTATAGCCGAATGCCTTTCCGGAATCGTCCAGCGGAGAAGTAAGAGTGGGCAAGGTTGTTGCGTATGCCCAGAGTGAGGGGGTCGTCGGGTTCGAGCCATTGCTCGGCGTCGGTCAGCGTGCGATTGTCGTAGGTGACTGCGCGTGCCATGTCCGCCGCTGCGCACAACTGACGGCCGGCCCAGGTGCGTGCTAAGAACAACCGTGTGGTGACTTCTGTGCTGGTGGTGTGTGCTTCGGTTTTCCAGATGGCGTCGATCTGGTCGATGAGATGCGCACCTTCTGCACGACGCTGCCACGCTTGGCTTCTATCGAACAGGTTGTCATCGATGACCGTGAGCGCGTTGGCAGCAAGCTGTGACAATGCATAATCGGTTCCGGCTCGTTCACGTAGGACCCGGGCGATAAGGCAGTGCATTGCGACCGACTCGCCGGTCGTCGAGCGCGTCAGCAGTGATCCTCGGACACACCGAGCCAGAGCCTCACGAAGACGCCCCGTCTTATCGGGCAGGATTGCGACCGAAACTCCGGCGGGTGAGAGCATCGCCATGATCTCGAGTATTTCCCGCACCGCAGTATCGAGTTCGGGATCCCCAGTGGAAGCTTCGGTGGATTCCAGCGACAGCAGGATCGCCTTGTCCACCAGAGGGTGGCCTTCACCGGCCCGGCGGGTGAAGGCTTGCGGCAACGGTTGGGCGAGCAATCGCCGGTAGCTGGCGTAATCTGGCGGACAGAGGGTGGTGATGGTATTTGCGGCCTGCGTCAGTGCCAGCGGCAGATCACCCAGATCCTCTGCCACTTGATCCGCGCCATGGTCGTCGACGAGCCCTGTTGCGGCGGTGAGGAACCCGACCGATTCCGCACGGCTGTAGACCTCGACGCCCACCCGGGTGCCCAAGGTGGTGAAGTCGAGGTCGGTGCTGGTGATTATCACGCGTGTGCCGCCCCGGGTGGGAATGAACTCACTGACCCGATCTGGGTCACTGGCGTTGTCGAACACCAGCAAGCCCTCCTCGGCGCGGGAGGCGAGGTGATCCCGTAGCAGGTGCGCTGAACGCTGCGAATTCCCCTCAGGATCCGCGACGCCGAGCCGCTCGGCTATGACCGCCAGTCCTTCCAAAAGGGTGCCGTCAGTTGCGGCGTTGACCCACCCCACGACAGCGGCATCTGTTCGGCGGGCATACGCGGCAGCCAACTGTGTCTTACCCGCCCCCCGCATCCCGGTGACGACCACCACCACCCGCGAGCCCGTCAAAGCATCGGCAAGCCGACGCAGCTGATCGCGATCCACGAAATACGCGGCTTCGGCAGGGATCTTGCCCACCACTACCACATTCGGAGCCGTCCGAGTCTTATTCGCCTCGTTCAGCCATCTAACCCACTTTCTGACCTCGGCGTTGATCGTGGTTGTCTTGCCGGCGCGGTCGCTTAGGCACTCCACGACCACGGCGAAGTCCTTCTCCGACCCCGACCGCGGCACATGCCTGCGCGCACCGCCAGCGAACCACCCCGACAGAGTCCTGAGCGCGACGCCCGGCGGATGGTTGAGCTTTGTCCACTGGGCGATGCTTTGCATACTTGGCGACCCCGCCTCCACGTGCAGGCAATCGAGCTCTTCGAAAAAGCTCTCCTTCGTCATTCCCGGCCCGCCAGTCACCGCGCCGAGCCCCGACCGACGCCCTCGACCATCGGGAGTCGCGGCGAGTCCCAAAGTCGCCACACCAGCTCTGACATGCGCACATACGCACAATAGCGGAGCCGTCCGACCTCAGTCACCCGCCGATCTGGCGCAATGGGAACCCACCAGTCCCATCGGAGCGAAGGCGAAACACAATGCACGACAACCACATCACCAAATCCCTGCTGATCACGATCGCCGTCCTGCTCGGCATCATCAGCGGCATTCTCACCGCCCTACTTGCTCACTCCCGCGGCGCCCACCCCGCCGCCGCAATCCGCGACGGCGGAGTCGGATTCGCCGGCACGGTCGGCCTCACCATCCTCCTGTTGGATCACCTCGGTGTGCTGTGATCGGGATCTAAAGCCCACAGTTCGTACACGACGGCGACGTCGTTGGCTTGTGCTGGACTGACCCGCTAGATGGGCTGGTGGAACCCGTCTTCATCGCAGCACCGGTCATCTAATCGTGCAGCAGTCCTTGGTCCCTCCGTCTTCGGCGGCGCATTCCGCTGCATGCCAGGGTCAGGTAGTCAGTCGTCCGTCAAGATCGTTGAGGGCTGTCGTCGCGTTCGCTGAATTCGGTACTAGGAGGAGGTTTCGACAATGTCCGCTTACAAGGATGGTGACCGTGCCCACGGTGTGCGGCGTTTGGTGGTGTCCGCCTCCGCCGTCGGTCGGCCGCCAGGCTGTCCCTCGCGGCTACTGGTGAGGCTGCCAACCCGGTATGATTTCCAGTGCTCAGCGTGTGCAGGCGTCTGCCGTGCTCTTGGTGCACTTGATCAGCTTCGCACCCGACGGATCCAATCCGACTTGTGCAGACCACAGCCAATCCTGCACGTAACTCCGAGCCCGTGAATCCGACAATGGCAGAATCTAGACGCTGTCTACTGCCAGATCGAACTCATGTATAAGGTCAGCGACCGCGCTGAATCGGGTGTGCGGTGCAGCCGCCGCCGTGATCTGGGGCAGTCGCTCGACTGCCCTTCGGCTCGAGATCACCCTCGTCTCGCTCAGCGTCTCGGCGGCCATTTTGACACCGGTGTCCACATCACCCGTCCGAAAGGCGCTCTGCGCAGCCACGATCCGATCGAATATTAGCGACCGCACCGGACGATCCGGCGAGGATTCGGCCAACGACATATCGGTCAGCTCGAGTGCGGTCGTCGCACTGGATTCCGCTAGAACCCGGTCGGTGGTGTGCGCGGCCATTACACCGTGCACAAGCGCTTTGTGGCCAGCAAAATCGCCTTGACAGTGGAACACTCGCATCCACGGATCACTCGGCTCGTTCGCAGCAGCTAGCTGCATATCATGCTCCGCGCGGCTGAGACTGTCAGCCATCTCACGAGGTCGACCCATCATCGCGTACGCCCACGCGGCTGTCGCCTGCAACTGTGCACGCACCCCGACATCACCGGCCTCAGCAGCAGGAATCTGCCCGAACTGCACTAGCTTCAGCGCCGACACAGGGTCGTGCTGGTGAAGCGCAACGCGCGCCAGCGCGAATACCATGTTGCCCGCCAAACTGGCCCCTTCCCGTGTGCTGCTCAACAACGCCCACTCCAGACCCTGCGCCAAGCGTTCGCGGGCCCGGCTCTGTTGACCACTGTCGTGATGCGCCCACCCGGCAACCTTCGCCAAGTCGGCCAGCGCGACGTGCAGATCAGGTTGCACAGTGCGCCCGACGCCTCGGTTCAGTGCCCCGATTCCCCAATCCAGTGCTGCGGAGGCAGGATCCACTGCGACGCCGCCACCGAACGCACTATCCAGGTCGCGCAGGTGAGTAGTCAGATGTCGCACCTGCCGCACTTCCTCGGCGCCGACACGCTCTGGGAGGGGCCCCCAGCTCAGCCTTGTCTGTTTCGGCTGCCACGCGCGCAATGTCTCGTGGGACCCTGCCACTGCGGACGCAACTGCGACCAGAAACGCGCTGCGGCGCATCGGATCGACTTCCTCCAAATGAGTTCTCCGCAACTGTTGAGCTGGCACCGGCGCCCCCACGGTTGCCAGTAACCGACGATATGTGGGTCGCGGCAGGACCGCCCCCTTTTCCCACCGCCTGATCATCCGAGGATCACAGACCATCTGCGCCCCGGTCGCTGCCGCAGCGGCCGTTAACCTCTCAGCCAGTTCCGGCTGCGAGAGGTTTTGCTCCGCGCGCCATCGATGAAGCTGTTCACCCCACTCCACATCAGTGGGCTGTTTCATATCGACCCCCGAAATCGCCACCTACTGTGCGTCGTTGAAACATCACACTTGTCCGAACACTGCCTCTCTGTCGCACTGCAGCTGTCGCATGTCGGCTACACGTTCGACTCGGGCGTGCAGACCCGGCGGCGACACACAGCAAACGGCTGACGTGCTCCCGTCGCCGTATCGGCATTTGTGTGTGGGCGGACTCGTCACGTTGCGGATACGCTCCCGATCCCGCGCCATCCCAGCGGCAGTTGCACACGGCAAGCGCGGACATCCTCGATGAGGTCGGCGTAGCCTTCGCGGACCTGCCCCAGGTGAAACCACGCCTCGTGCTGTAGTTGCTCGTCTGTAATGTGGAGGACCGTCCACCATGCGTCGGCGTATGTCTTGGCGACATGACTGATTACCTCCCCCAGAGAATGGGTGTGTTTGCGCGCGGCAGTATTACGGGACAGGTGGAACGCCGCCCACGAATCGATCTGCCCGATCAGCCGCGTGATCTCTGCGCGGATGGAGGCCTCGTCCGAGTCGGTCGCACGCCTCATTGGGTCCACATGCCCGGGAATCAAGGCTGCGTGAAGATCACCCAGCTCCCGTGCCCACCCAATCAACGCCGACCCATGCTTTAGGTGCCCCGCGATCGCCGTCAACAGCTGCTCGGGCGACAACAACTCCGCAGGACCGACTGCATACCCGCCTTGGATTCGCAGCACCGTCGCGGCCGTGACCGGACTGTCGAGATCGGTTGCTTTGGGCATCACGGCACAGCCGGGAATGTGGCGGAGACCGTCCCCGTAGGGGCTCTGTACTGCGCGGACAGGGTACAACGTGTGAATGTAAGGACTGGGTCGCGAGCATCGACTTCTTCGAGCAGCGAAAGCAGTACTTGTTTCGGGGCGGTGGGTTCGAAGAACACCTGCCCAGGAACGAAATCGAGCGTTGACGCGTAGTCATGCATCGCCGCGCGGACCTCATCGCACGCTTGGTCGGGACTCAACTCACAGCGGGCGTAGCCAAACCACATCCCATCCACCTCTGCTAGTCGTCGTCGAGTCCAGCGGACAAGAGCGCCGCAGCGTGCGCCCATAGCTCCGTTGGCACTACGCACTGCTGGGTAAGCACCTCGCGGGCGGTTGCTGCCGTTAGTGCCGGCCCAGGTTCCAGTACGGCAACTGGCTCGTTAAGTGGCTCGGACTGCGGTGCTCGCAGGTCGCGCATCAGAACGCCTCCTTTGTCTCTAGGCAGCCCGGCGACGCGGTGGTCTCGCCCTCTTGGACCAGAGTCATCGTGATTGTGGTCCGGTCGGATGGGGGAGACCGCCTGGATTCGTGGTGCCTCAGATCGAAGTCCAACGGCGGGCGCCAGGTGCGATTCAAGCCTGGCCTGCGACGATGACGAGCGGAAGGAGTTGAATGTTGACAAAAGATCTGTCCACAGGAAGCACCTATGCTGTGTGGAATGCTGGTCAGGACGGAGAGGGGCCATGGATACCGACTTCCAGACGGCGCTGACCGCCCGTGTCGCGCACACACAAAGCACCGCGCGGATTCCGAGTCTGACCGTCGCGGTCGGCTTCAGTGGCGTCCCGATGGCAATCGCGGCCTCTGGCTACGCCGACGTCGAGAACCGGACGCAGGCGACGGACCACAGCCGTTACCGGATCGGTTCCATTACCAAGACGTTCACCGCGGCGACCACGCTTCTGTTGGCCCGGCGCGGCGTGCTGAACCTCGATGCGACCGTCGATCGGTACCTTCCCGGCACGCCATTCGGGCACATCCCGCTACGGATGTTGCTATCCCACAGCAGCGGCCTACAGCGGGAAGCCCCACTGGACATGTGGGAGAGCATGCAAGGACCTTCGTCTAGCGAGTTACGTGAAGCCTTCCAACACGTCGAACTGATCGCCGAGCCCGGTCAGCGCTGGCACTACTCCAACCTTGGCTACGCCGTGATCGGCCAGATCATGGAACGCGTCAGCGGACAGCCCTGCCAAGAACTGATCGAACAAACGGTGCTCGGCCCGCTCGATCTGAGCCAAACAAGTTGGACGCCACCAGCGAATGCAGTTGTCGGATACAGGCTCGATCCACACATCGACGCCGTACATCGAGAGCCTGTGATGGATCAGGCGGCGATCGGTGTGGGTGGCCAGATGTGGTCCACTCCAGGCGACCTTCTGCGTTGGGGACACGCCTTAGCCGGAGGCGAACCCGACGTACTTCCGGTCGCTGTCGTCGACAGCATGCACACTCTGCAAGTTATGGCGGACACTTCATCGTGGACGCGTGGCTGGGGTCTGGGACTCATCCTGCAACGCCGCGGCGACCGTGTGCTGGCCGGGCATACCGGCGCGATGCCGGGCTTCCAGTCAGCACTGTTCGTGCATCGAAGTAGCACGGTTGTTGTCGCGGCGCTGGCGAACGTCACCCGGGGACTAATGCTCGCTGACCTCGCCGGCGAGCTCATCGAAGAAGTCCTCGTCTCCCTGCCACCCCAACCGCCCCGCCATTGGGAGCCCGCACCCATCTGCCCGGAAGAGATCCGGCCGCTTCTTGGAAGCTGGTGGGCGGAAGCCGACGAGACAGTATTCCGATGGGAACACGACGGCCTTCACGCCAGCTTGGCCACCGACCCGGCCAACAGCGACACGCGTTTCGCGGCCGAAGCCTCCGGACGGTTCCGCGCCGTTGACGGCAGGCTGGCAGGCGAAGTGCTCCTGGTAAGCGAAGGCACGAAGGGAATCGAAATGCGCTGGGCAACTTACCCGCTCACGCGCATGCCTCGATGAATGCCTCCAGTCGATCTGTGGTCACAGACACCACAGGGTCGCCGCAGCCACGCAACTCGAGGTCGATTGAGCGAAACATTCGCGCAACTCGCGGGGTGATCGAGTCGACGGCCACATAGTCCAGTGCCTGCTCTACGATCGCTGCCGCCACGTCGTATTCGCTCATTCGGAGCTGCGCCTCGGCCTGTTCGAGCTGCCAGATCGTCCGGTTCCGCACGAACATCGTCGGGCTGGCCGAGTCCTGCTCCCGCAGTGATGCAATCGCTTGCCGTGGTTGTCCGAGATCCAACAGGCACGAGCCGCGGTGTCCGGCGAGAGCTGAGTCGTCGAATACTTCCAGCCACTCCGGGTCCGGCTCGCCAGGACGATGGCGAGACAGCTCGGTTTCTGCCTCGGCCAACATCTGCTCGCAGAGCGCGGCCTCGCCCATTCGGGCGTGGGCGCGGGCTGCCATCGTTGTCACGAATGCCGTCAAGCGCCGATTACCGCTACGACGTGCCCACGACAGCGACGCGTAGGCTTGCTCGGCGCCCTGGGCTGGATCACCGCTCCAGGTGCTCATGAAGCTACTGTTCGGACCGCCGACGAATGCGACCAAATCCAATGCCCCAGCCCGATTCGCGATCCGTCGAGCGCTGGTGAACGAGCGCTCGGCCAGCGTGACGCTGCCTCGATCGAACAGCATCCACCCGGATAGCTGATGCGCTTCGGCGATAGCGCGCAACAGTAACGTCCGCTCGGCTTCTTCGACCTTCGAAACCACTGCCTCTGCAGCGTCCGCGTGCGCGACAAGCTCGTCAAGCTGTTTGGCCGCCATGGTGTGGTCTGCTGCGCGAACATCGGCGATGAGACCTCGGAGCGACGGCCCAGCACGATCAGGATCCAGCGATGTCGGCAGCGTTCGCTGTCGTGCGACCTGAGTAAAGGGTTCAGCAAGCTTCCTCAGCTCACCATCCGCGCCGAGTACCAGGTCGACCCGATCGATGAAGTCGGGCTGAGGACGACGCTCGGCCTTCTCGATCCTCGCCAAAAGGTCGTGGCTGACCAGCAGCAGCGGGGCAAGCTGCCGCAACGAGAAGCCGGCTGCGTTCCGACGGGCGCGCAGCTCGGCTCCGAACAGCGCCTCTGCTGTCTCCCGTGGATCGAATCGATGAAGGGCCACACCCACTTCGCAATTATTACCTGGTAAGACGCAGCGCACCAACGATCATGGCTGTGTAGCAGGCCGAATTTTTTGGGGGGAGAAGCCCGTACTTAACGAACTGGTCATCGACGTCGTCCAGGGGCCTCCATCGACCACCGCCACGTTCGGCAGCTGGGGGTGGGAGCAGCGGGCAGCTCAAACCACCGAAACTGGCGCAGATGGACCCACATCAGCGGTTGCTCCTCGAAGTGACCTGGAGTCGCTCGAGGACGCGGCATAGTGCCCGCGGAGTTGGCAGGTGGGTCAAATCGGGGTGTTCATTGGCTCGGCCCGCGCAGATCGGCGGCATGCGAGTAACCCGAGATGGATGCTGCTGAAGGCTATCTGTAGGCGGGTCGTCGAATCCATCGCATCGTCCCGGCAGTCGACTGACGCCGGTTCCAAGGGGTCGCGACACACGTTGAGAGGCCGATCGGAGCGCCCAGCAACTGTGATCTATCCCATGGTTTGCGAATAGATTGCTGTGATTCACATGCGTAATAGGAATCATCAGCACCAAGGTATCCGCGCTCGCCCCGCAAGTGCTGCCGAAGGCCGGGATCCGCCTAATATCCTGCGATACATAGACTTTGCGACATTGCGCTACGCCAGGGCCTGTCTGTGTGGTAGATCGGTCCAGTACGGCGACCGGGTGGGTCATGAGTCTCGGCGGAGCCGGCGGTAGTGCGGCCGGCCCGATTGAGTCGTGTGCTTGCCGGTTGCATCGATTGGCATGCCGCCAGAACTGTTGTCCCGCAATCGATCGTGCAATCACAATCATCCCCGACGCCCGGTCGCAGGTAACTGTAGAGCCGGGTCGCCGACCGTCGCTGCAGGTTAGCCGGGGTTGAGGTGCCTATGAAAAGTTCCGCAGCATCAGAGCAAAATTGGACTGCATCCGGATGGCCGCTACCGCCTCAATGTCGTTTTATTTCAGGCAATCACACTGACTGAATGCGCTTCAGTCCATCTTGCGTGAAGTGCAGTTTGCGAAATCGAAGCTGCCTAGCAGACGCATACGCCCACCTTCGACGCAAGTGCCGCACTTGACCATGCGACTGTCGGTGGGGGATGTCCTGCGAATTGGACCATTTCACTCGCATAGCGCCTTGGGCTGTTACATGGGCGATGGCGAATTAATTGAATCTTGATGGGCTGCATACAATTTCGCACACTAGCCGTGATGTCAGCGCTGTACCGAACCTCAATCAGGTTGCCCCGGTGTCAAAGTGGAGAATCAATCCTGAACGGGAGTCCAGGTAGGGGCGGAGGAGTCCGTCGGTTGTGACGCATTTAACATAGCGATTGTCTCCGGTATAAATCGCTTGAACTTGAGCTAATTTGTCCCGTTGCTACTCTTTGCCCGATTTGTGACGCCCACTGGTGGGCTCGGGATTGGTGGAGTGTGATGAGGTTTCGCCATAGCGGCCGCGCTTTGATGCGTTGGCTGCCTTTTTGTTGGCATTGCCTGCGTGCGGTTGCGTGGTCAGCTGTATTAGTTGTGGCATTGATCGCAACGCTGACGCAGGTGATTGGTTCGCCGGAGGCCGCCGCGGCGCCGCGAGCGAAAAATCCTCGGGATATGCCGCTGATGTTGTCGAAGGCTGTTTCGAAGACTCCCGTGAATGCCAAGCAGTCACCGGCTCCGGAAGCAGTTTTCACACCATTGCTCGATCCTGTTAAGGCTGCCGGGGCGAGTGGTCTCGATCCGAAGACGTCGAAGGAGTCGGCTCGAACCGAGAATTCGGTCGAATTCACCAACAGCAATGGCAGCAAGACGATGGTGCTGTCGCAGGTACCGATCAGTGTGCGCAACAGCAGTGGTGGTTGGGATCCGATCGACACCCGGCTCGTGGCGCAGCAGGATTCCAAGCGGGTCGCCGCGGCACGGGTGGGGGTCGGGATCGATTTCGCCGAGTACGCCAACGACCCCGGCTTGTTCCGTGTGAACCAGAACGGCACCCCGGTCACGCTCCAGTTGAGGGGGGCGGGCAAGGCCGGCCGCAAGGTCACCGGGTCGACCGCGACCTATCCGGACGCGCTGCCTGCCGCGGATCTGACCTACGAGGTTTCCGGCGGAGCGATCAAAGAGTCGATCATTCTGAAGTCCGCGTCTGCGGTCGGTGAAGGACGCTGGGTGTTCACACTGAACACCGGTGCGTTGACACCGACAGTGGTGGGCGATGCCGTGAAGATCACCGATAAATCCGGAAAAATGGTGGCTTCGCTGCCACCGATCCAGGTGTGGGATTCCTCCGGCAACACCAAGGACATGAAGCCGTCGGCACGTACTGGCGGCGCCTACGCCCTGACCCGTGACGGTGACGCATGGCAGCTCACGGTGACAGTCGACAAGAAATGGTTGAATGACCCTGCCCGGAAGTTCCCGGTGGTCATCGATCCGACCTACACGTTCGGATTCGGTCTGCAAGCCGAGGCGATCGCCTACCGGCAGGGCGCAGCCGCGTGCACGGTCGAGGACGACTGCGGTATCCGGACCGGTAACGCGAGGACCGCACTGGGCCAGAACGCGTTCTGGCGCTCGGCGATCCGCTACAACCTCGCGCCGCTGGCCGGCAAGACTGTCACCGGCGCCCGTCTGGACCTGAGACTGCTGGCCCCGCTGGCGGAGATGAAGCCCGCCTCCAAGTTGACCCTCTACCAGGCCACCAGCCCCCTCGGCTACGGCGCGCTCGGCCCGGAGTTGGCCTCAGCCAGTATCGGCGAAAACGGCTCCCTGGCTACGCCGGCACTGACCAAGCTTGTCAGTGACCGTGCCGCAGCCACCGACAAGAACGTCTGGTTCATGGCGGGTGGCACCGAAACCGACACCTACTCCTACAAACAGCTGCAAGCCGCGCTGATCATCGACTACAGCGACGGCGCCAACCCCACCCCTGGTCCGCAGGTGAACCTCGTCGGCCCGACCGACGACTCAGTGATCGCGACCGACACTCCCACGCTGGAGGCCAGTTCTGCGGCGGCTGGCACCCTGTACTGCTTCAAGATTTCTACCGGCTTCGACGGCCGCTCCGGCAGCGTGGTCGACTCCGGCTGCCTGAGCACACCGAAGTGGACGGTTCCTGAGTACGTGCTGCACGACGGCGGCCGCTACAGCTGGACCGCGGCGACCGTGCCATCCGGCGGCGCAACTCCCACACCGTCGAACTGGGTCGGGCACTTCACCGTCAACAAACGCATCGGTCAAGCGGGGCCCGCACCGACCGACCCGGTAGGGCCGGTCACGGTCAACCTGTTCAACGGCAACCTCAAAACCGAGGCCGCAGGGCCGGTGTTCGAAGCGCTCGGCGGTTCCGCGGGAGTGACGTTCGCGTACAACTCCCGCCAAGCGGCAGACGCGCACGGTGTGCGGGCGTCCTACTTCAACGACGCCGACCACAACGGTGCCGCGGATCCGACGTCGGTGATGGTGCGCAGCGAAGCGCAGGTGAATCTGGACTGGGGCAATATCTGGAGCGACGTGTCGGACAATCTTCCCTGGAAGGAAGATCCGATGCCGGCCGCGCTGGACAAGCAGTGGTTCGTCGTCCGGTGGGAAGGCTACTTCCGGGCACCGGTGACCGGGGACTTCAGCTTCGCGGGCTCACACGCCGACGGCGCGAAGATCTGGATCGACAACAACCTCGTCTACGACAACCCGAACACCGCCACCCTCAGCACCGATTTCGCCCAGGCAACTGCCAAGAAGAGCACCGACGTGTCGCTGACCGCTGGGCAGCGGGTGCCGATCAAGATCGAGCTGTATCACCGCTCGACCAGCAAGCCGCAAATGGTGTTGTGGGCCAAGAGCACCACCGGTGCCAGCACTCAGCGCACCCTCAACCTGAATCCCCGGATCGTGCCGACGGACTGGCTGTTCGCCCAGGACCCGGCGCCGCTGCCGGGCGGATGGACGCTGGGGTTGATGGGCAGCGACTACACCGACGCCGAGATGCTCGACGGGTCGGTCGTGCTCACCGACGCCTCGGGCGGTAAACACACCTGGGCGAAGTCCTCGGCCGGCGGCTACACACCACCGAAGGATGAGGACGGAGTTCTCGCTATCGATGCCGGTGGCCGGATCTCGGTCACCAAGAACGGCGTGGTGTCGGTATTCAACGTCGACGGCACCCTCGCCGCGGTATCGACGGTGGCCGACAGCAAGAAACCAGCATCACTGCAGTACCTCTACAGCGGCACACCAGCCCGGTTGACCCAGATCAAGGACCCGGTATCGGGCCGTGCGCACACCCTTTACTACAACACCGACAACAGCAACAACTGCTATGGCGGGGCGTCCTTCCCACCAGGTACATATCCGGCGCCGGCTCAGAAACTATGCCGAATCAAGTACTGGGACGGCACCGAAACCCGGCTCTGGTACATCGTCGGCGCTCTCGGTCGAATCGAGAACCCCGGTTCAGAAATTCGCGACTACAGCTACCTGAACCTAGATGCCGCGAAACTCGACTACGACCAGGCCGGCAACGACACCGAGAAAAAACAGAAGGCCATGGACCGGGTCGGGTCCCTCAACGAGCTTCGTGACAGCTTGGCTGTCGACTGGCGAGCCACGCAGGCATCGTTCTCCGGCAACACCGAACGCACCCTCATCGACTACGACGCCTTCGTCGACGACCCCCAAAGACCGCCACATTCCCGAGCGATCCGAGTCACCGCACCGTCGGCAGACGGCCGCACCGCCGCACCACGAGTCGCACACAGCTATCGCTACGACATCCCCGGCAAAACGGCATATGTCGATGTCGCCGGGATCAATAAGGTCGGTGTCCGCACCACGACCTGGGACGATGCCGGTCGCCAACTCACCTCGACCGACGCCGTCGCCGACACCGTCCGCACCGAGTGGAATGCGAAAGACAAGCTGACCGCCAGCGTCGACACGACCGGGCGCCGGTCGACGGTGATCTACGACCACGCGGACCGGCCGACTGACGGGTATGGTCCCGCTCCGGGCGATTGTTTCAACGGACAACTGCCGAAGCCGGAATGCGCACAGACTATGCCGCACACCCACAAGGGGTATGACGAGAACCTGGTCGGGTTGGAAACCGCCTTCTATGACAACCCATTCCTGGCGGGTGTCCCGAACGAATGGTCAACCGGTGTCGGCTCCGCCGACGGCAGCCTGACACGTGTCTGGGGAGCGACCCCGCCGGTCGCGAACAGCAGTGGCTGGTCAGGCCGATTCATCGGCGAGGTCAAGTTCCCCAACTCCGGTGAGTACAAGCTGGGTTTTACCGTCGTCGACGGTGTCCGGTTGTGGATCGATGATGTGCTGATCGTGGACAGCTGGACCGACAAGGCAACCACCGCCGTTATCGGCGCCTACACCAATGCCGCAGCCGGTAGCTGGCATCGCATTCGGGTCGACTACTACAACCGCAGCGGCACGACCGGTGCACTCGATTTCACCTGGACACCACCGGGTACCGGCACCACTGTGACCGTGCCGGGCCAGAACCTAGCACCCCGCTACGGGCTCGAAACCAGCCTGGTCGGCGAAAACACCTCTGGTGGCGATGTCGAACGCGCACCGTCGAAAGCGATCACGACCGGATACTCCGACCCGACCAACGGGATCGACCCCGTATTCGGGCTGGCGGTATCCAAGACAGCCGACCCGGGCGGCATCAATCTGAACAGCCGCGCATTGTTCGAGCGGCCCGGCCAAGGGTTCCTCCGCCAACTGGCCGCAGCGATGCCCGCTGGCGACCTCGCGAACCCCGACAACCGCGGCACCTCTACCTACTACGGGGACAGCGAAACCCGCGCGAACCCGTGTGACACGAACTCAGCTGCCGTGCATCAGGGCGGCCGGGTCAAGACCGTCCGCGGGCCCAAGAACGCAGACGGGACGGCCAACATTCTCGAGACGGTGTACAACGCCGCAGGACGTATTGTCGCCACTCGGACCAACACTGAGCCGTGGTCATGTGAGAGCTACGACAACCGTGGCCGCACCGTCAAGAAGTCGTTCCCAGCGATGGGCGACCAACCAGCCCGCTTGATCACCTATGACCACGCCGTCAACGGTGATCCACTCAAACTGAAGGTCAGCGACGACAGCGGATCGACCACCAAAGTGATCGACCTGCTCGGCCGGACCACGTCCTACACCGACGCCAACAGCATCACCACCGCGACCGGATACGACCCTGCCGGGCGCAAGACCAGTGAAACCACCACAATCAAAGGTGTCACCTCCACACTGAACTACCACTACGACGACGCGTCCCGCCTCACCCGCCTGGATCTGGACGGGGCCACCGTCGCCACCCCCGGGTACAACGCAGGAATCCTCCAGAGCGTTGCCTACGGCAACGGATCCAACCTCGCGATCACCCACAACGACGCCGGCTCGACGGCTGCCTTCACCTGGCAGGTGCCCGCTTCCACGGTCACAAGTGCGGTGACCCGCTCCCGTGATCAACGCATCACCGACGAAACCATCACCGACACCGCCAACGGAGGCCCCAACTACAACTCCGCCTACGCCTACGACGGTATCGGTCGCCTGGTCGCGGCCACCGTCCCGCACCACCAGCTCACCTACACCTTCGCCAGTGACAACGGCTGCGGACCGAACAAGAAAGCAGGGTCGAACACCAACCGCACCACCTCCACCGACAGTTTCGACGGTGCCCCAGCGACCACCACCAACTACTGCTACGACGACGCCGACCGGCTGTTGTCCACCAGCGGAGCCACCACCCTGTCGTTCACCTACGACAACTACGGCAACGCGACCAAAGTCGGCACCGACACCCTCGGTTACGACTCAACCCTCCGGCACATGACCACTACCACCACTGCAGGACGCTCGGTCACCTACACCCGCGACATCACTGACCGCATCATGATGCGGTCAGTTAAGGACAACGCCAATCCCTCCGAGGTGACCCGCTACGGCTACACCTTCGACTCCGGCGGCCCCGACTTCGTCCTCGACAGTTCCGCCAACCTGCGTCAGCGTGTACTCAAACTGCCCGGCGGTGCAGTGCTGACCAAAAACTACGCCCAGAACAACACCACCAACTGGTCCTACCCCAATATCCACGGCGACATCCTGTTCACCGCCGACGGCACCGCCACCCGCACCGGCCCCATCCACCTCTACGACCCCTACGGCCAAAACATCGACCCCGTCACCGGCACCTTTGCGGATATCCCCATCCCGGCCACCGCCGAGGGCGGCATGGACTTCGGATACCTCGGCCAGCACACCATCCCAATCGAACACATCGCCACCCAGCAAGCCCTCGAGATGGGAGCCCGCACCTACCTGCCAATCCTGGGCAGGTTCCTCCAAACCGACCCCATCCCTGGCGGGTCAGCCAACAGCTACGACTACGCCAACAGCGACCCGATTAACACCTTCGACCTCACGGGGAAAGTGGCTACACCCCACCCGGGATTCAATGAGAATGGCGGCGGGGGCGGCGGCGCGGGGATGTTGCTTCCGAGCCTTTTAGGCGTGGGTGCCGGCATCCTAGGAACATTGGGCATTGGGGGGGCGCCCAAGTTCCACAGCGAATCCCAGCCTGACCAGCCACCGCCGCCAGCGCAATCACCAGCACCTACAACGTCGAGGCAAATCGACCCGCAAGCGCAAAGAATCGCAGACCACGCGAATGAACGAGCCGCACAGGGAGAGGGCTCACACTACGTGCGCGGAGTGAAACCTGAGGATCTCCCCGAATATGTTGATAAGGTCCTGAATCGGGAGATTAAAACAGAGGAAAGGCACAACCTGGATGAAGGTCGGTCTGCGTATTGGGATCCCAATACTGACGCCGTTGTTCTGGAACATCCAGACGGAGGGGGAAGTGTATTTACCCCAAAGGGTGGGCACGACTGGTTCACGGATGTACTGCAATAACCTTAAGGAGATGGAGATGGTTCCAGACCAGTCCGATCGGGAATTTGTTTTAACCCCTAAATCCTTCAATATAATTCGACAGCTTCTGTGGCAGCTAGACGAAGTTCGGCCCGAGCCTCTAATCCAGCTAGGCTGGAATACTGAGACCAGGGATTTTCTAATGCGACTCGCCCGGTCAATGCCGGGAGCGCTCGGACCGGAAAGCCGAGCACGAATCATTATCGTACCTGAGGAGATCTTTGACCCTATGCCACAGGGGCGAACCACCGCCGCAGCGGGGAGAATAGACCCCACTGGCGATATTGTGAGATATGTGCCCGAGTATATCGCGAACATATGGCCAGCCTTGCTGGACGCAGCTCTCCATGCCTTGGGAGACAGCGAAGCGCTATATCGTACGGGATGTCCTGCAGATGATATCCGAGATGCTCTAGCCGAGTTTCAAGATATTACGCAACAAGGAGCGACCGGCGGAATGCCGGAGCGCGTTCCGGTGAAACACCCAATGGGTCGAATTACGCCAAATAATTCTACCGAACAGGGCGCCCTCGACTCGATCAAATCCCATCCGGATAGAGGGGAAGAAGTCCCGGTGGTTATGGGGATTATGAATTCCTTTATGAATGACGGATGGGTCAGGATGGAGTACGTGGAAGAAGCTGTTATCATCCGCTATCTCTACCATCCGCGGACTGGCATCTACAGTAGCTTCGAGTTCATGGATCGCGAGTGAGATTTCGTGCGGCGTTCTGGCATCGGTGCACCAGGAACGCGCCTCGGAGGGACGTCACTCAAGGAGAGGGTGAGAAGCGATGAAGGTCATGTGCATCGGGTCGCTCGGCAGCGACCTTCCAGAAAGAAGGATTCAAAACTCTGGAAATACACCGAGCACCGCTTTTTCGGTTGTCGTCGGTGCCAGGTACACCGTACGAGCAATGGCCTTGTGGACTAGTGGCTTGGCAGTCATGGTAGTAAGCAAACATGGGTGGCCCACATGGTATCCCATGGAGCTATTTGTTGTTGTCGATGGTGAAATTCCTTCGGGATGGGAATTCGCCGCAGTCGAGAGGATGGAGGGATCCGTCTGCGCGCTTTGGGGATACCCAGCACTAATTCGAGATCCTTATCACCACGATGACCTAATCGATGGGAAGAAGTCGGCGCGGAAGACTTTCCTTCAGCAGTCTGGAGTGGGCGGGTTCAACGAGGAAACAAAAATGTTTTTCGACAATAGCTGACGATGATGAGTCAGCCCTTCGTCAGTGGCAATCTGGATGAACGGGGTTATGCCAACCTTAATGCATTCAGTAGCTCCTATGTGGCATAGCGAATAACTCGCAGCTGTGCCGAATAATCCCAGACCTTCCGGTGTCGAAGACTGACAGAAATTCTGTTGGACCCGTTCGCGTTTTGGCCGAGTAGTTGTGTCGATAACTGGATTCGTCGATGATCTGGATTGCGAATACCGGAGCGGTAAATTACGTTTCAGACAGGCAACGACTATATTCCCGGTGTTGTAGCGCCGTGGTTGTTATGAAAGGTTTGTTCGCTCAATGGGCAAGTTTAGTGCATTCTCGGCCGGAATTGTGGCTGGGGCTTTGTTCGGAACGCTTGGGTTGCCGGCTATGTCCGCGATTGCGGAACCTATTCCGCTCACGCAGCACTCCTACGTGGAGCCGGTCGATCACGGCTCGGATGGGTCCGCGTATTCCGGTCCGGTGGATAGTGGGTCGTCGTTCTCCGGGCCGGGGTTCTCGGGTTCGTCGACCAGTGGGTCGTCGGGCTCGTTGAACACTGGGTCGCAAGACGAAGCGCAGGGCAGTGGATCGGTGGAAAGTGCCGTCGGCGGTTTCTTCGGCCGGATCATCCGCGGTGTCGTGACCGGTTCCTGATATCCGAACCATCACCACTGCGTGGGGTGTTTGTCAGGGGCTGACCGCAAGCGAGCAGCCGGCGGTGTAACGACCACGTTGAGCGGAATGGCTGCGCGGAGCCGCAGCACACCAGTCAGTTCGTCATTTGTAGTACACGCCCGTGTGGGCCGACGACAGGTCCCTCCTTGCAGGCCATCGGGCTGCGGAGTGGCTCGTCTCCGAGAAGAAAGCAACACCTAGTGCGACCATCCGATAACAACGAACCTGAACCCGCCTGCGACGATCCCGAGGCGACCACAGCCATCAGCATCCCCGAAGATGCCTTCCACGATGACGATGACGATGACGATGACGATGACGATGACGATGACGATGACGATGACGATGACGATGACGATGACGACGAAGAGGTTTCGGATGACGAGGTCTCCGATGTCGACGAGACTTCCGATGAGGAGGTGCTGTCACCGCTCCTCCGACGATGGCAGCGCCTGACCGCATATATCACGACCGGTGATGTGCGTCGGCACTTGCCTTACGCAGCAGTTGCGGCAGTCGTGATCACCGCGGTGGTCGGGGTGTGGCTCGCGACGGTGAACAGAACGGAAGAGACCGACGCTGTGAGTGATGCCGCGTCGTCGTCGGAAGTGTCGGCGACGCAGAGCTTCGACGACATCTCGCAACTGTTGACGGGCGGCTCGAGTGAGACTACGTCGCTTCCGACGAGCGAGACGAGTTCCGTTTCGGAGATACCGAGTGATGTACCTCTTCCGGGTGAGGACCCGAACGCCGCGTTCAGTGATCTCGAGTTGCCGATCTCCCCGACCACCGTGACGGTCACGGATACGGTCCCAGTCGAGACCGGCAGCGACTACCCGGTCGTGACCGAGACCACCACCGAGGTTTCGACCGAGACCAGCCCTCCCACCACGATCACCGAGACGCCGCCCGCAGGGCAATGGCCCAATATCTCGATCAACGGTGGTGTCTCGGTGCAAGCAGCCCAGCCGGATACTTCGCAGGCTACGGCGGGCCAGCCGTCCACTGTCACCGTGGTCGTCACGCCTGGCAAACCGTCCACCGTCACCGTGGTCGCCCCGCCTGCCACTACGACACCACGACCGACGAAGCCGCCGACATCCAGGCCGCCTGGATGTCGTCCGACGACGACCACCAAGACAACGAAACCCCCTTCGACGACGACGATCGCGCATCCACCGACAACGACACGTCCACAGCGCACAACGACGCCACCACCGACGTCGAAAAGGCCGACCACCACGACGACGGTCCGCCCATGTGGGTAGCTGATGCAGGTGAACTGCCGGCCCTGTCATGGTGGCGACGGTGAGATTCGAGGGATGATGCAGAGCGCATACACGCCCGGCACGTGTGGGCGGCGAATAAGTGCAGCCCGAATCGCGCTGCTGGTGCCGGCATTCGCGGTGGTTGCCGTCGTAGGCTGCGGCGGGCCGGATCACGAGGCCGGGTTGGAGCCGCCCGGTGCCGGTGAACCGCTGCCGGCTATCCAACTCCTCGCCGACGATCGACACTCGGACCCGCTCGGGGATTGGGCGCAGCACCGCGCCGACAAGTACGGGATTCCAGTGCGGGCGCTGCGCGCCTACGGATACGCGGCGGTGGTCTTGGCGCGAACGCAACCCACCTGTCACCTCGGGTGGACCACCCTCGCCGGGATCGGCCAGGTAGAGAGTGACCACGGCCGACACCGGGGCGCGACGATCGCGACCGGCGGTATGGTGGCGCCACCGATCCGGGGTATCGCGCTCGATGGAACCAACGGCACCGCACGAATCGTCGATCGCGACGCCACTGCCAGCACCGGACACACCGTCTACGCGCGGGCAGCGGGGCCGTTCCAATTCATTCCCGACACCTGGAAACGCTGGGGCGTGCGCGCCGACACCGACTACCGAACCCTGGCTAACACCGTAAAGAACGCCAAACCTGTGGTGTCGCGCGAGTTATCGGGCAGCCCGGACAACATCGACGATGCCGCACTGGCGGCGGGCCGCTACCTCTGCGCGGCCGGAGGTGACCTGGCAACCTCAAGCGGCTGGCGAAAGGCCATCCTGGCCTACAACCACTCCACCACCTATGTCCGCCAAGTCCACGCAGCAGCAACCAGCTACACCAGATGACCCCGCAAAGTCTGCCGCTCCACCGCCTGACAGCGACAACCCTGAGCCGACCGCCACGATCGGCGGTGCCATAGCGTCATCTCACTGATGAATTCGACATCCTCTCTCGCTATCTTCGAAGAGACGTGGGTTTTCGACCTGGCTGATTTATCGAATCAGGCAGGGCCGTTCATCTTGCTGGCTTTCCTCGTTCGAAGCATCGCCGCATGAGTTTAGTAAAACTATATGTGAAGTGTTTTCCACCGGTTTACGAAAAACTTTGGACTGTGAAGCGGATTCACTCTGTCTGATTTGTCAACCGCCCGGAATCGTGTTAGAAATTTACTGCCGGAGCGTTTATTTCCCGGGTCGCGATCGTCGGTGGGGACCAAAGGATCGTGACATTCTTGATGAGGAGAAATTTCATGAACAAGTTTCGTATGGTCGGCGCTGCCATTGTGGCGGCGGCAGGTCTGATGATCGGTGTAGCGGGTGCGGCCTCGGCCTCGGCCGCGGAACCGGCGCCGACCACGCCGAGCGTCAGCACCGGCTCGGCGAAAACACTGATCGGCCTGCTCGCCACCGGAAGCGCTGACGGGGCAAAGACCGTAACGGAAAACGTTGCGTCCAACACGGGTTCGTCCAACGCTGGTTCGTCCGGGACCGGCTCGTCGCTCAGTGGCGGTGCCACAGTCGGCGTCGGCCCCGTCGCCGCGGCCCCGCTGTCCACCGGCAGCGCGGGCACTGGCAGCGCGGGCACTGGGAGTTCCGCATTGTGTGTCGTCACGCCAACCACACCCGGCTGCGTGAAGTAGTTGGTTGGGCGCTCCGACGACGAGGAGCGCCCAAACCAGCGCTCGGCGCTGCTCGAGCATTTGTGGCGAGGCCCCGATATCGAGTCAGTCCGGTGCTGGACGGTATGGATGGCTGCCGGTGTTGGGCTGGGGCCTCACTCACCCATGTTCGTGGGTTACCGAGTGGTAGGTTGCCTGCCCGGTCTTTCCGACAGTGGTGGGAGGCCCCGGTGTTTAGTGAGCGTACGAGCGTTGGGTTGGACGTGCACGCGCGTTCGGTTGCGGCAGCGGCAATCGTGCCTTGGATTACGACCAGCGGCATCACCGTGTGGTCCGCAGCGCAAGTGCGGCTTCGAGTTTGGACACGAATCGTGCGAAATGCGGATCGGATTCCGGTAGGCCGAAACGGTCGATGTCCCACCAGCGCCCGCCGTCGAACTCGCGCGGATCCAAGTCGCAATCCTGGGTGCGGTCACCACGGATCACGTACCAGAGGGAGATATCGACGTGGCCGTCGTGGTTGTCGAAGACCGAAGTCACGGTCAACAACACCGGATCGGTGCCGACAATGCTGAAGTCGGCTTCGACGCCCATCTCCTCATGCGCCTCACGCTGGGCCGCCGCTAGCGGATGCTCACCGGGATCGACGTGACCACCAGGTGGCAGCCACAGCTGCGAAAGCCGGTGTCGCCCAAGGAGGACTCCGCGACCGTTCGGGTCGACGGGGACGACGTAGGCGACCAAATGCGGTGACGGCGTCGCGGGTTTGTGGCGCCGGAAGATGTCGTCGGTCGCGGCGAGCCAAGCCAGCGTGTGATCGCGATGCTGCCGTTCGAGAGCGTCGAGCGGCGTGATGCCCTGGACGATCTCGGCGACGACAGCGGTGGCGGGCTCCATGGCCCAGGACCATAGACGTCGGGTCTGACAACTTCCGAAGGGCCAGCTATCCGGTCTCGATCACCCGACGAATGTGCGCGACAACCTCACTGAGTTCGTTGATGTCCGCCCGTTGCGTCCATTGCTTGACCAGCGCATGAGTGAGAACCTCTGGCCGTCGCGCCAAGTGCTCGGCGAGTTGACCGAGTCAATACTCGGATCGAGAGGAAAGAGACGAGAGGGGAGAGCGATCACGGAAATCTGCGGTTCACCCATCGACGGGGGCAACTTCGGCAAGTTCGTTGTTGCCGCCGACGGTCAGGACCTGCATCCCTGCGTTTCGGGCGGACTGTATGCCGTCAGAGGCGTCGTCGACGGCGAGGCAAGCCGCAGGGTTGGCGTCGAGTCGTCTAGCTGCCTCGAGGAACGTGTCCGGGGCTGGCTTGCCGTGTGCGACGTCGTCGCGGGTGACGATGGCGTGGAAGAGATCGCGCAGGGCTAGCGCGTCGAGTCCGGCGTTGATGAGCACGGACGACGCGCCGGATGCGATTGCGCATCGGAGGCCGATGCTGTTGGCGTATTCGGCAAGACCGATGACGGCGGTGTTCGGTCTGAGCGTGCCCGGTGTTGTCGATGCGAGTAGCGCCCGGCGGCTGTCCGCGATGATCTGTTGGAGCGGCAGGTGCTCGGCGCTAGGGAGTCGGGTGAGCAACTCGTAGATCGGCAGTCCGCAATGGCGGCGATACCAGTCTTGTTCCATAGTGACCTGGTGTTGAGCCAACGCGTCGCACACTGCTCGGTAATTCCGCAGCTGATTGTCGACGATGGTGCCGTCCCAGTCTAGAATTACTGCCTCCCGGTCGGTCAGGACCTGGCGGAAGAAGCTGATGGATTGCGTCATTGGACTTACCGAGCCAGATTTGCTCCAGCGCTGAGTGCGGCTCGAATGTTGTCGAGGCACGGGAAGATCACTCCATCCTATTCGTCGGGTTTGCCGGCCTGTGCGGCGATGAGTCGGCGGAGAACTAGGTTTTGGCACCTGCGGCAATTGCGATGGCGCCGCCGTAGGTATGCAGGTAGCGGTGTCCCGCGACGTGGGTGACAGCTTCCCGCACTGGTGTCTCGTTCGTACTGTTCAAGTGATGAATCCCGGCGACGGATCGACTGACGCACATGGTCATCCGGCGGTCTGCGGTTCGGTTCATCGCCCTCCATGCTGTCGCCCCGTCGCAGTCGCTTCGATCGTGATCCGGGCGAGGTCATCGAAATCCACCCGGAGGGTGCCGTCCGACGCGTCGAGCCAGTTGCGCAATTCATCTCCAGGGCCGGGTAGCGCGATCAGCGACCCAATCACTGTCCGCGCCGCGAAGTGCTTGAACAGTGCGTTGTCCCAGGGGGTTTTGGGTGGTGCGGCGTTGGTGATGAACATCAAAGACCCGGTCCGCACATGCTCGATCGTCGGGGTGCGGAGGTCACGCCGCCGCAACTCTTCGCGGACGAGGTCGGCGAGGGGCCGAAGGATGCGAATCCCAGCGACCGCTCCAGCGCGGAGGATGATCCGGTCGTCGCCGAAGGCGACCTCGACACTGCCCATGCCATTGATCTCCTGGTAACGAGCGGCCAGCTCGTGAACCATGTCAGCCGCAGACACCGTGGTCGTCACCGCTCGCCTCCGGATCGGGCCGAGCGCAAATCGTTCACCCTGCCCCTGGACCTGATGAGCAGCAGGAACAGCTCGACGACCAGAAGAACAGTCGTGACGAGGTTTCGCGGCGACGGAGGGTTCTTGTCCGGCATTTCTCCATCGGCGAGCACGTCACTGACCATCAGGTGCCGAGCCCGATTCGGCGGCGACGCCACCCCGGCGTCTGCCCGCGCTGCGCCCGGCGCTGGCGCATTGTCAGCTATGGCGGCGTCGATGGCCGCGCACAGTTCGTGTGCGATCAACAGATGGCACTCCTGGATTGTCGAGGTCGTCGGAGCATCGACGGCCACCACCTCGTCACATACCTCGGCCAGCGCGTTTCCGGTCGGCCCGGTCAAAGCGAAGGTGAGCATCCCCAGCGCGTTCGCCTCGACCGCCGCGGCCAGTACGTTGCTGCTGCGCCCCGATGTTGAGATCGCCATCAGCACATCACCTTCGCGGCCGTGTCCGCGCACCTGCCGCGCGAAAACCTCGTCAAACCCATTGGCGTCGTCGGCGATCGCGGTCACTACCGTTGAATCGGCGGTCAACGCCAACGCCGCCAACGTTCCTGCTCGGACCGGCCCACCAGCTCGGCCACCAGATGCTGCGCTTGGGCCGCCGACCCGCCGCTCCCCGCCACCAGCACCCGCCCGCCTTGCGGTAACCGGCTGGCCAGCAACTGGCCCCACAACCTGACTTTCTCCAGGTCTGCATGCTCTAATGCCGCGGCCAACGCCGCGACCCGATCGAAACCGGATTCCCGTATGCGCGTTTGTCCAGCTCGATCATCCATAGCGAATCTCCCTGCAAGTCAGTTGATTTGAAGCTAAGAACGATGCTGCGTCGATATCCGCTCAACATCACCGATCGGTTACTCAGGTCCAGGCGCCCACACCCGCAGACCCTCGATCGCGTCGAGGTCGCGGAGAAACCTCTCCCGCTCCAGATCTCTGCCCGCCGTCAAGTGAACTTCGGACGGGACGACGATGTCGCGGGCGCAGGTCGACTCGATCGCCTGCGTCAACTGCCACAGTGCGCCGGTTCCCACGCCCGTCTCGCAGAAGATATTTGCGAGGTCGAATCCGCTCAGGCCGGCGAGATCGCGCAGCCGCCGTTTGACGTCGGTCTGGTGGTCGCCGAGCAGTTCCTTGCGCAGGTGCCCGAACATCAACGACGATTCGCGGTCCATCGTCAGTCCTGTCTGAAATCAACAAGTCTCGTCATCTCCACCTCCTGATTAGTGCGCTGAGCGTCGCTCGCGTCGGCGACGGACCCGTGGTGATCGAGTCGACGACGCACCGATGGGCGATCAACGCCGACGGCAATTCGCGCGGGTCGCAAGGACCCACGACCCGGCTCCCATCGTCGATCCCGACACCGTCAACCCGACTGAGCGCCTGGTGTGGTTTTCACCAGTCGACGAAGCAATCGCCACGAGGAGAACCGCCCGGCCAACGGACAGGTGTTTCGCTCGCACTCAAGACCATGTGAGGTGACGCGCACCGCCTGGGAGGCCGACCGATTCCCTCTAGGAAATGCGGCACGCCGTGAGACAAACCCGGGTGTAGCCGCCTTTAGACAAACCGGAAACGCAAATGGTCGGCGCGCGGGCAAGATATAGCCGACCTGAGAACCTGCTGGCGGATCGGTTAGCCCCCTGGACGCGCAGGCGCTGTTCGAGGCTGTTGAGTGGATACGTCCGGTCGAGATACTCCGCTGTGCACGCTACGGCGTGAGGATCTGACCGATAAAACGGCGAACTTCCTGCAGCGCGGATGCTGTGGCGAGCGGATCGGTGCCACCGCCCTGCGCGATGTCGGGCTTACCACCTCCACCACCTTTCATGATTTTGACCGCTGTCCGAACGAGATCTCCGGCCTTCAGCCCACGTTGACGACCTTGTTCGCTCACTGCGGCTACGACGATCGGCCTGCCGTTGGCGAGTGCTGTCAAGATCACCGCAGCCGGTCGACCTTCCATGTGATCGCGAATCTCGAGCGCAAGACTTCGGAGGTCCTCGCCGTTTGCTGGATCCGGCAGATCCTCGGTGACCACGCTGACGCCGCCGATGGTCTCGGAATCGTTCGCGTACTGCATCGCCTGCTGACGGCGGTGAAATGCGCGAAAACGCTCAATTTCCTTCTCAGCGTCTCGGAGCTGATTCAGTAGCGTCGATACTCGATCGGCGATCTCGGTCGTGGGTACATGAAGCAGGTCAGACACCGAGACCGCGAGAGCCCGTTCGGCAGAGAGGAATTGGAGCGCGTCGATGCCGACGTGGGCCTCGATGCGCCGAAGACCCGAGCCTACCGATGATTCGCTGATCAGTGTCAGCGGACCTACCTGCGATGAATGTGTCACATGCGTTCCGCCGCAAAGCTCCCGAGACCACTGCCCGCCGATTTCCACCACGCGGACGGCTTCGTCGTAGGCCTCGCCGAGCAGCGCGAGCGCGCCCATCTCGCGGGCCTTGGGCAGGGGCATGTACTCGACTGCCACCGGAAGGTCTCGGCGAACCGCCAGGTTGGACACCTCTTCGATCTCGCTGCGGGTCTCCTGTGAGAGAGCTCCGGTCCAGGAGAAGTCCAGTCGAAGGTAGCCGGGTTTGTTATAGGAGCCGCTCTGTAACGCGGTCGGGCCGAGGACCTGGCGAAGCGCAGCGTGAACGATGTGCGTCCCAGAATGAGCTTGGCGGGCACCGATGCGCCACTCTGGGTCGACCTTGGCGAGGACGTTCTGTCCCTCGGTCACTGCGCCGCTTCGGACACGTACTTGGTGGACCCACAGTTTGCGGGCGACCTTCTGTACGTCGAGCACCTCCAGGTCGGTGCCGTCGGCAACGATGAGGCCGGCATCGCTGTCCTGACCGCCGGATTCAGCGTAGAGCGGTGAGCGGTCGAGAACGATCTCGACAATCTCCCC
The DNA here is from genome assembly GCF_040648115.1 of Nocardia sp. NPDC049190. Taxonomy (NCBI): domain Bacteria; kingdom Bacillati; phylum Actinomycetota; class Actinomycetes; order Mycobacteriales; family Nocardiaceae; genus Nocardia; species Nocardia sp. NPDC049190. The sequence goes on along the minus strand of NZ_JBEZDE010000006.1, from coordinate 105,135 downwards.
TTCGGTAGCCGCAGGAATACGCTCGCCGTCACGGACCAGGCCGCGGACGACAGCCTCGGATTCGAGTTCGGTGTAGCCGGTGAACTCGGTGGAGCCGAGGGCGAGCAGATCGCGGTAGACACCGCTGTCGCCCTGTCCACCAGTCTTTCGTCTCACCGCGTCGGCCTTGGCTCGCGCACGCTGCTCTTCCATCAACTTGCGGAAGCCTGTCTCGTCGACCGACAAGCCCGCCTCGGCCGCCATCTCCATGGTTATGTCGATCGGGAAGCCGTAAGTGTCGTGGAGTTGAAAGGCCTTGTCGCCTGGCAGGACAAGACGATCGCTGTTGCGTACTTCGGAGGCCGCCAGATCGAAGATGGTGGTCCCCGCCTTCAAGGTCTGGACAAACGCCGCTTCCTCGGCCACAGCGATACGGTCGATTCGCTCGTGCTCGCCGATGAGTTCTGGGTAGGTAGGTCCCATGACCTGAATGGCTTTCGCGACGAGTTCATCGACCACAGGGTCGGCGGAGCCGAGCAGACGCATCATGCGGACCGCGCGGCGCAGAATTCGCCGAAGAACGTATCCGCGGCCATCGTTGGACGGTGTGACGCCATCGCCGATCAGCATCACGCTGGTAAGGATGTGATCGGCTACCACGCGAAGTGAGACGTCGTTCTTGACGCTGGCGCCGTACTCGGAGCCGCTGAGGGCAGCCGCCAGGTCCAGGATTTGACGGGTCGTGTCGATGTCGAAGATTGTGGGGACATCCTGGAGCAGCGCGGCCATACGCTCGAGCCCGAACCCGGTGTCGATATTCTTCGAGGGCAGATCCCCGAGGATCGGGTATCCCTCCTTGGAGGGTCCTTCGCCTCGGATGTTCTGCATGAACACTAGGTTCCAGATCTCCAGGTAGCGCTCGTCGTTCGCGACGGGGCCGCCATCACGACCGAACGCGGGACCGCGGTCGAAACAGATCTCCGAGCACGGGCCGCAGGGCCCAGGCACTCCCATGGACCAGTAGTTCTCGGACATGCCGAGGCGTTGGATCCGGTCAGCGGGCACTCCTATTTCGTTGCGCCAGATGTGCTCGGCCTCGTCGTCATCGAGGTACACCGTCACCCACAGCTTGTCGTCGGGCAGCCCGAGGCCGCCGTCGGCCGCCGACGTGGTCATGAACTCCCAGGCGAACGGAATCGCCTTCTCCTTGAAATAGTCACCGAAGGAGAAGTTTCCGAACATCTGGAAGAATGAGCCGTGACGACTCGTCTTGCCGACTTCCTCGATGTCGACGGTTCGGACACACTTCTGAAGGCTGGTGGCCCGCGCATACGGTGGCGGCACATCACCCAGGAAGTACGGTTTGAACGGTGCCATCCCGGCGTTGATCAGCAGCAGGGTCGGGTCCTCAGCGATCAGTGGTGCAGAAGGCACCACCGTGTGACCGCGATTCTCGAAGAACCGAAGGGCACGGCTACTGATGTCGGCCGTATGCATGGACGCCTTCCTAGGGTGGGTGTGGGTTTGCTGCAGTCGATAGGTGCAGCACCGAAACCTTGGATGCTGGGTAATGCTGTCAGTGCCAAGGCTGGTCGGTCCAATGGTTTTTACGTGTCCCGAACAGGGGTTTTCTGCTGGTCAGGGTTTCCCGGTGTGCCGTCAGCTACCGGCATGTCCGCGTCGGCTGTCGATCTGGGCGAGAATGGAGGGCCCAACCTGGTCAGGTGTAGCGAGGAGCACGTCGACACCTTCGCGTTGAAGAGCGGTCGCGCCGGCGATCCCCCAGCTTGCCCCGACTGTGGTGACTCCGGCTGCTCGCCCTGCCCTCACATCAGTAGTTCGATCGCCGATGAAAAAGGCCCTTTCAGGGGGGACTCCAAGACGCGCACAGGCGGCCAGGATTCCATCCGGGGCAGGCTTTGCTGGCGCGTCTTCATGAGCGATGACAACTTCGACCAACTCCGCCACTTCGGGTGGGAGCAGGTAGCGGAGTCGACCTCGGGCCTGGGCGGTAACGATGCCAAGTCCGACTCCAGCCTTCGCCAAAGTCGCCATCCCTGCCACGACCTCGTTGAAAACCAGAACCTCTCCGGTCGCGAGCGAAAGGGCCTTGTCGTAGTCGCTGTCGTAGATCTGGCGTGCGTCTGAGACCCCGAGAGCGAGGAGGGCATTGACCGGCGGTAACAGAACAGTGGCGTCCAATACGTCCGGGTCGATCGTTACTCCAGCGTTGCAGGCGAGCGCTCGAAGCGCCTCCTTGATGACAGCATGGGTATCGACAATGACGCCGTCCAGATCGAACACGGCACAGTATCGAGACTGTAGATTGCGCCAACTCAACTCGCTGTCCTCTCCGAACCCAGCGCATAGAGAGTTGCCGGTGTCAGCAGTGCGTGCAGCTCTATTCCGCACTGAGCCAAACGTTCCCGGCCGCCCAGTTCCCTGTCCAGCACACACAACGCCGCAACGACCGTGGCGCCGGCATCCTGCAGTAGTTCTGCGGCTCGGAGGGCCTGAGCTCCGCTTCGGACCACATCGTCGACCAAAACGACTCTGCTACCGTCGACTGAGCGGCCCTCGATCTGTCTGCGCGTTCCGTAGGATTTTGGTGAGGGCCGGAAGAAATTGGTGTGAAGGCCAGAGATTGCCGATACAGCTACCGCGAAGGGTACGCCGCCCAGCGCCATGGCGACCACGCTGTCAGTTCGTCGTGGAAGGTTCCGGGCAAGTGCGTGGGCGACATCGTTCAGCAAGATGGGGTCTGCGGCGAGTCCGTACTCATCGAAATATTCATCGAGCGTGTCGCCACAACTCAAGATGAACTTGCCGCGCTGGATTGCAGCTGCTCGGATGCGTTCGGCCAGATCAAACGGCAGCATTAGTCGCCTTCCATTCGAGGCTCTCCTCTGACTGCAGCCGGATTCGTATCTCGATCGTCAGTCAAGTCCGAAAGTGCTCGGCGGAACGCAATGGAGTCGGCCACTCCGCGGAGGAAGCCGAGCGGACGCGTAGGGGACTCGAATAGCCAATGCTCCGAGCGCAGGAAGGCGGCCAGTCGCAAGGCGGTCTGGCCGACTAGCCAGACTGGCACCGGGCGAATATTGCCTGCGTACCAGAGCGCGGCCGCAATTTCGTGCAGGGTGCCCACACCGCCGCCCATTGCTACCACCACATCGACATCGTCAAGGAACTGGTGGAGTCGATCGCCCATCTTGGGTAGGCGGACGACCTGCGAAACGAAGGGGTTGAACTCTCCCCAGTCAACGTCGGACAGTGTGACAGCCACTACCTCACCACCTGCGCCAGATGCTCCGTTCGCGGCGGCCTCCATCAAGCCGTTGTAGCCGCCATGCTGTAGTACGAACCCGGCTGCTGCCAGGTCACGCCCGACGTCTTTGGCCAGCCTTTCCTCTTCTTCGGAGGCCGGTACGACGCCACCGAAGAAGCTCGCTATTTTGGTTTTTTCGGATTGAAGACTCATGGCAGCTCCAGGTAGTGGCGGTAGGCGTCGATCGCATCTCTGATCGTGCCGATCGCTTCGGGCGTGGCCATTTCCGCAACTGCGAACACTCGGTTCAGGCCGTCTGTCAACGAGGCGACTGTTGGTATGCCGGGTGCGGAGATCAACGCCATGAGGTGGGCAAGGCACTCCCTCCCGATGGGAGTCACGCCGACCTCCGCCTCGAGTTGATACCAACCGTAGTACGTCGACCTGGGTGCCAGTGCTGCCTTGATCAGGTTCTTTGCCGCGGTGTTGAACAGGAATACTTCGGAGTAAGCGATGAGCTGTTGCCCGCGCGAAATCCGTTTGCGAATCAAATAGCCGATGACCATGACTTCGACCAAAAGATCTGTACATGACCGCGGTCGATTCGTTTCGTCGGAGACAAAGCGTGTGGTCTGGGCTTTCGGTTTGTAGTCTGCGGTCCGATCGCGTGTGAAGATCGTCTGACAGACCGTGTGCTCCTGCACTTGACCGATACAGCTCGCCGGAGCGACGTATAGATCCAGCTGCTGCAGCTGACCCGCCCACCCTATGAGGTAGACGAAGCCGAGCCCACCCATGTGGCCGACGATGGAGTCCCGCCACCCCGGCAGAATGCTGCCGAGTTCGGTGGTGGCCAGGGCATCGAGCACCGATACATAATCTTCGAACCGCGAATCTTCGACTCCGACAACGAAGTCGATATCGGACAGTCGATCTGCCGTTCCGCGGGCAAGGGAACCTCGCACCAGCAAGGCAGTCACAGCATCGCTGCTGGACAGTCTCTCCGCGACACGCTCGAGCAGCGCGAACTGCTCAGGACGATTCGCTTCAGCGAGCTTGGTAAGCACGGATAGCGTCATGCCACACCCTTCGATCCGTCGATTCCAAGTCGCGCCATCTTGTTTGCCCGCCACTCACGAGCGGCACTGTCGTCACCGAGTTCGTCGTACAACCAAGCGATCAGGTCATAGATTCGACCCTCGGGCAGCGACTGCTGATAGAACAACCGCAGGAGGTAGTTCTCCGCTGACTGCAGGTAGCCGAGGCGCGCTAGCGTCAGTGCCTTGTCCAAGTGACGCTGTATTTCATCGTCCGTCGCTACGGGTAGATCGACGACGTCTGCATCGTCGAGCCACCTGGATGCGGTGAGTTCGGACAGGCGGTCGTTGGAGTAGCAGTCGATCAGGAGGTGATAGCGATCTGGCCCGAGGAGATTGCATGCCCCGTGCACGTGAGTCGGCGCCAATTGCCAGATATGCCCAGGTCGCAGGCATACACGCTTGCCGCCGGTCACGAGTGTCGCGGAACTGTTGGTCATCAGGGGGACGTGGAGTCGCCGCCGCTCGACCTCATCCAACTCGTCATAGTCGCGGTGTTCCCACAGAAACGAATTCGGACTGAGTCGAGCGAGCCGCACCCACATGTACCGGAGTCCGAGTGAGGCCAGGAACTTTCTCGTGGTCGGCATCTGCCGCAACAAGGTGGTCTCGACTGGGACGCAATCTGCGATCCGCACGTCGGTGGGCGACCCCGAGTTGTTCATCAGCGAAAGCGTGGACCAACCGCCTGACTGATACTGCGAGTATTCGGCGACCCAGTGCCGCTCTGCCGGAACGGTCAGCGCCTCGTGTCGCATTCGGCCTAAGGTTGGACCGTCGATCGCATGAACGCATGCGAGCTGTTCGAGCAACGTGCGGCTCCCTGCTGTCATCGACCGGATGTCGATCCACCTCCTCGTTCGGCCCCGAGGAAAATCGGGGCGAGCCAAACGCATCGAAGTCCCTCTACTTAGACCGCAGTAGTTGCGCGATGTGCCCAGGTGCCTTGGTCCTGGGCGTCCGGTCTTCGATTCACGCTTGAGTTTCCACTCGGTCCCGCAGCCCCGCCATCCCGCTCGTGTCCCCTTTTTGTGGACCCCCCACCGCTAAAGGACAATTTCTGGACATCTTCGTCGCCGTCGCTGCCGAATACTCGGTGTTGAAACCATCTTTGGTGGACATAAGGTGGACAGATGCCCGTACCTCCCTCGGCTGACCAGATGAAGGACAGCCTCAAACGGCTGCGTCGAGGACAGGGACTGGCGCGCCCTACGACACTTCTCACGGCGATCGACGATCCGGTTCAGGCCTATCTTTCCCGCGGCTATGAGTTCGAGCCCCGGTCTGCGGGGCATGTCGAATGCCTCGCGAGGGTTCTACGTCGAACGATCGAGCAGTTGTCTGACAGTGAGCGCATCTACGTCGAGGTCGACTTCAATCTGCGGCCTGACCATAGGTACTCAACGCTGACCGACCGGCAAGAATCCTTGGCCCAACAGTTGAAGTGCGCGGTCAAGACTGTGCGCCGGCGTTCCGATTACGCGCTGGAGACCCTTGCCTACCTGCTGTTGACCGGTTCGTCCTCGTTGACCAACCCGCCACAGCTTCAGCCTGAACGATCGGCCCATGGTGCGGAACAACCTAATGCCGAGGAGTCGATTAATCGGTTCTGGGGTCTGAAGCGTGGCGGCGGTGTGGATATCGTTTGCTCGGAGATTCCACCTGAAGAGCGGCCCGACTACGCATCGCCGCATGATCGGAACTACCTCCGGTACGCGAAGTTCGCTGATCTCGACACGCTGATCTTCGTCCGTACCCGTCTCGCACAGTTGGCGCCCCATGTGGTCGTACGCGACTTCGCTCCATCAGAATACTTTGGTACCCATGCCGACGTACTAGTCGTCATCGGGGGCCCGCCGTGGAACGCCAAGTATCGAGAATTTCTGCCGCAGTTGCCTTTTCGCTTCGACTCGCATCCGCTGGGGGAGGACGATCCACTAGTGGTTCCGAATCTCGACAACCTAACCCTGGCACCACGATGGACTCCTGGCGGCGAGTTGATCGAAGACCTCGCTGTCCTAACCAGAATCACAGTGCAAGGCACAACTGTGTTCCTCCTCGGGGGGTGTCTGACCCTCGGCGTTCTCGGTGCCGCACGCTGCCTCCTAGATGCCGGCCGAGGCTCCACAAACGCGGACTACATCACCGGTCGCGCCGGTGACGACGACTTCGTCGTAGTAACGGAGACCAGGCGCGTCGGTGGCCTCACCGATGTCGCCGATCTCGCCGTCGTGGAGCCGCTTCTCCTGATGTCGCGTCCATACGGCGGTCATTGGAAGGTGGTTGTCGACAACACCGTACGTTTCACCCGCCACCGGCAGTATTCGTAGAGGGTTGCATCGTGATCGACTCGGACCTTATTTCCACGTATGTAGTGAACCTGCCGCGCCGAGTTGATCGGCGGACGTGGATCCAACACAGGTTGCCGATTGGTACGCCGGTCACCTACACGTCAGACTTTGACGTAACCATCGACGGGCACGAGATCGCCCGGTCCGGCATCGCTGACCTCGGCATCTCGCTGTTCGATTGGCAGATCCATTCCGACAATCCCTGGTGGAATCGACCTCTCAAGTACGGCGAAGTCGGCTGTACCATTGCCCATCTCGCCTGCTGGCGGCATGCGGAAAAGAACAGCAGCAGCCCTTACGTACTTGTTCTGGAAGACGACGCGTTCCTCGTTCCCGAGGTAGGCAGTCGCCTTCGGGAAGGTCTGAGCCGACTTAACAACTCCGACGAGCCCTTCGACTTGCTCTATCTTGGGCGATACCGCCTCGATCCTGACACACCGACATCGGTACCCGGAATCGTCCGGCCTGGCTACAGCCACTGCAGCTTCGCCTACCTGCTCACTCGCGAAGGCCTGCGCATCGCACTGACTACCGACCTTCCCAAGGCGATCGTCCCGATCGACGAGTTCCTACCGGCTCTCTACGCGCCGCACCCACGCCCTGATATGCGGCGACGCTTCCCTCCGAGACTCGCCGCATTGGCGTTCGATCCTCCCCTCGCTACCCAACGAGACAAGGCCGACGCTGGCAGCGATACCGAGGAGTCTCAGTTCGTTGGGTCATGATCTGATCGTGGCGCCTTGGGGCTTTGTCCATTGCTGGATTAGGGCTGCTAGCCGCTTTCCGGGCCAGCTATCGATCGGGGTTTGGGTATTGATGCCTGTCACGACGTGTTCAGCAGGTACGTCGCGGGTAACGACTGCTCCCGCGGCAACATAGCTACGTGGACCGATGCGTACGCCGCCGACCACACGAGCCCCGAACCCGACCACCGAGTCCGACTCGATGACCGGCGGTGCCTCATCGACACCCCACCATCCAAGGTCGGGGCGGGTGTACTCGTGTACCAAGTCTCCCATCACAGTTGATCGATCCCCGATAGCTGTCGCATCACAGATGAATCCAGCCACGCAGGCGTCGACTCCGATGCGAACTCGGTCGCAAAGGTAGGCACCGTGGACAAGGCGAGTTCGTTCGCCGATGTCACACCCATACCCGATGCGCGCGCGATCTTCGACCAGGCAATCCGCGCCGAGTGTGGTCCCTTCGTGGATCACCACCTGGTTGAACAGCATCGTGCGGTCCCCGAGCACGACGGTATCACCCGTTGTTCGCCGCCCGCCTTGGGCTTCTCGCAGCCGGGCTTCCTTCGGGTAGCCCAAGACACAATTCTCGCCCACGATGACGGCGTCTCCGAATTGGACCTGCCCGTACATATCGGCTGGATTCACGAGCCGGGTGCAGACTGTTCGACCAGCCAGTCAACTGTTGCGTGAATCGCTTCGTCCTCGCGTTCACGCGAGTCGAACCCGTGGTCTGAACCGACCACCGTGTGCAAATCGGTGTCGGGGCGCGATCTCGCGGCATCAGCGGCGATCTCGTACGACACCGCTGAATCCTGGTCCCCGTGCACTATCAGCGATCGTATTTTGCTTGCCACGAAGTGATCGAGAGGTAGGTAGTTGGCAAACTCGCAGAACAGCACACGACCGAGCTCGAATGTGCCGTCGACGACGAGGTAGCCGCTGGCCTCGAGGAACTTCTGCTGCTCTGGGCCAAAGTTCTCTCTACCCCAGTCCAATTTTGGCTCGAGGAATGTGTGGTGGAGGTCGAGTACTGGGTTCCACAAGACCAACCGATGTAGGCTGCCAGCCAGCCACGGGAGGGACATAACAGTGGCTACGGCACCGAAGCTGGCGGCGACGATGGACAGCGGGCCTGGAAACCGCCCGCGGATGTCCTCCACGGCCGCCTGCAGATCCAGGCACTCACCAGCCAAGGTGACTCCGCGTGATGTTCCGGCACTGTTCCCGTGACCACGGAAGGAGAACCGCAGTACGTCGAACCCGGCAGCGACTAACAGCTCGGTCAGCCGGATGAACATACCTCCACCTTCGTCGAGGTCGACCGTGATTCCGTGCACGAGCAGCACGGCTCCGCGATAAGCACTCGACTGAGAGGAATGCGCAGCGGCGTCGAGCTCGATGCCGTCCACTGACTTCAAGGTGAAACGATCCACCGGGCGCTCCGTTCATTCAGTCCCAGGCGTCGACCACAACGCGTCCATCGTCTCGTGAGTAGTTGTTCGACACAACTCGTCGTGTCGCGCGAACGCCATATTCACGATCGTCCGTCGGCCTCGCCGGATCGGATGCACTCGGTGCAACGTTGTGTCCGTTCGCATGAGGTACACATCTCCTGCGCTCAGGTCCAGCCGATGCACACGGCGGTCCCGAAGAATCTGCTCGATCCCCGGCCGTTGCTTGTCCCAGGCGGTGTCCGGGATGCTCTCGACGAACCCGCCATCCACTGGATCGGGACACTCAGCAACCCAGACCAACGCGAAACCGTAGTCGTCCCAATGCCACCCGTGCGTATCGCCCGGATGCTCAAGTCTGGTGATCACGAACCGCTCGGGTTCGTATGGACAGGGAAAGAGGGGCTCCCCGGCTATCGATGAAAGCACATGAAGGAGCGTCTCTGACTCATACACCTGCGAAATCGCAACGCCCTGTTCGGCGATCAGGCCGTGCATGACGTTGGACATGCGACGCGGGCTGAACCCGGTCTCCGCGAGCTCCAGGTCTCGTCGAACTCCCAACGCGTCGGCCAACTGAACTGCCTCGGTCACAACGGCATTCCGCAACGATGGCGGGATAATTTCAGACACCACCACGCAACCGCGCCGACCCAGCTGACGTCTCGCTAGACTGACTTGAGCAGGGGACACCGCCTGCGTAAGATCCAGGGCTACCGCATCGGCGGCGGGCCGGCGGCGCCGCGTTACGTGCAATTGATCAATCACGTCTACTCCCGGATGGCAAGACTGTCCCAGGTTCTCTGCATCAGCAATGGGATCCTGTCCATGCCCTGCAACTTTAGCCGCGGCGGATCACACCCAACTGCTGTACTCGTGGTGGCGTGCTCGAAGATGCCTCTGTCTCATAGTCCGAAGTCTTTGTCAGGCTGCCGGTCGAGGGGCTCGGACTGCTGGTCGGTGACCGCATGCGCCGTGTCGTCAGCGGCTTCGGTGTGCTGTCGGAATTGTTGTTCGTGCGCGAGCTGTGCCGGGCTGAGGTTGCGGCGGCGGTGTTGTTCGGCGCGGTACTGGTGAAGTTGTCGGTGGGTGTCGGCGATCCGCGTGCGGGTTTCCTCGGCGATCCGGGGCCGCACGTCGGTGTGGGGGAGGTGCAGGCCCGGCGCCTGTTCGGGGTCGGTGTCGAGCAGATGGTCCCAGCCGTCGGCTGTTGCGGCGACCAGGATGGCGTCGCGGTTGGCTTTGCGGGAAGTGGCGCGTGCGGTGCTGTGATCACGGCTGAGGGTGGTTTGTTCGGCGATCAGGGTGTCGATGCTGGTCTGGAGTTCGCGGCGTTGGTTGCGGCGGTAGCTGGGTGTGGCATCGAGGGCTGCGCGGGCATCGAAGAGTTTGGTCGCGACTGCGTGGACCGCTTTTGCGGCGGCGTGGAGTTGTTGGTCAGCGGTGCGGGCGTCGCGGATCGCCTGTTGCGCTGCGGTGTGCTGGCGGATGAAATTGTTGGCGTCCAATTTGCTGTTTGAGGTGTGTTGGGGCGGGTTGAACAGGAAGGCGTCTGTGTCGGCGAGTGCGAGGTGCTGGTGAAGCTCATCGATGTGCTCGTCGAGTTGGGTGTCGGTGAGCAGGAACAGCGGATTGTTCGAGGTTGGATCGGCGACGGTTGAGTCGTGGGAGCGTGGCTCCTGCGCGGTGTCGGGCAGCGGGTGGTTTCTGATCCAGGCTTCGATCGTGGCCCGATGCGCGGGGTTTCGGGTAGCGCGCCAGTCGCGACGTAGCATCGCGCGGGCGGCGGGGGCAGGTTTGGTCGCCGCGATGTGGTCGCAGCGAGCGGTGATGTGGTCGGCGGGATCGTGGTCGGGGATGGCGGGTTTGTGGTTGTCTCGGCAGTCGCCGCAGAGCCCGTCGTCAGCGCGCCGTGGCGGCATGGGAGTGGTGTCGATGCGAGGCCGTTCGAGGCCGCATGCGACACAGTCGAGTCCGCGGGCGTCGGGTAGAGCGGCGAAGTCGAAGTCGAGTGGGCGGTATGCCGGGCGGGTGTCGGGCAGCACTGGGCGGTCGTAGTGGTGGCCGACCCCGTCAGGAACCGGGTTATCGTACGGTTGGTCGTCGACGTCGGCTCGGGTGTCATGGTATCCCTGTTCGGCTCGGCGGGCCTCGATGTGAGCATTGGTAAGGGGGTCGTGGCGTGCGGCCGGGTCGGTGTGATTGTGGTGGTCACGGGCGGCTTCGTGGCGTCGGTCGCGGCGGTAGACGGGTTTGGCGGGGGTGGTGTCGGGTTGGTAGACGTGTGGATCGACGGATGGTGTGCACGACTCGATGAGCGATCGGTGCTGGGGGAAGTGTTCGCCGGCCCAACGTAGGCGTGCGCGTGCGACGGGAAAGCTGTGGCGGTAGAGCGTTGCCGCGACTTCTTCGAGGACTGCGCGTTGCTCTTCGGTGGCGATGTCGGTGACGTCGCCGAACGCCCTGACTGCAGCGCTGATTTGGCCGATGCGGAACAGGTGCGCCACATCGCAGATGCCTTCGGAAAGGTCGCCCGCGGCCGCGTCAGTGTGCGCAAGTCGACGCTCGACTTCCGGGATCTGTGCAGGTTCAGGCCTGAGGTGTGGGCTGTGGTCGTGTTCGGGTCCGGGTGTCGCGGCAAGTTCGGGCAGGGTATCGATGTGAGTTTCGTTGCCGTTGCCGTTGCCGTTGCCGTGGCGCGGAGTGGGGGTGTGGTGCAGGAGTGCATCGATGCGCCAGGCGAGAGCGCTGGCGAGTTGGTCGGGGCGTAGGCCTGATGTGTCGTCGGGTTGGGCGCCGAGGAGCAGTTCGTAGGCGGTGGCCAGCAGTTGCTGTGGTGTCCAGTCGGTGCTGGTTGCATGGTCGATCGCGGCGACAACCCGCGGCCATGCGGGGTCGCTGGTGACGCGGTCGGTGACATCGTCGCCTAGTACGGCGTGCAGGTCGGTGATCCAGTCCGGGCGTAGTTTCTGGTGTCCGATGCCGGCATCGAGTGCGGAGGGTTCCAGTTCCAGCCGCGACCACAGTGCAGCGGCCGGCATTTCATCGGGTAGTGGTCGGTGCGCGGCGGCGTGGGTGAGGAGGGTCGCGATATCGATTCCGGCGCGGGATGCGACCTCGATCTTGTCGGCAAGGATCGGCCAATATGGGTCTTGCACGACCCGGGCGTCCAGACGCTCGAGCGTATCGGCCCACTTATTGACCGGCAGACGAGTATCGCCCAACACGTCGGTGACCCGCGCGTTGAGCTGATGTTGGTGGTCACGTTCGAGTCTGCTGTAGCGGGGCGGACCGGTGGGTCGCATATCGCGGTCGTCGATGTGCAGTGCCGCGCGCCAGACCGCGAGCTCGCCGAGCAGCTCAGGATCGGAACCGATCAGAGGGCGGGCCCAGTGTGGTGCGGTGACTGCTGTCCAGGACTGAACGTCGCGGCCGATCTGGGTCGCAAGGTCGCCGACGATGCGGGCGCGTGGCTTGAGTTCGGTGGAGTCGATATCGGCGCGCAGCCCTTGGGGGATGCCAGGCGCCCACGGCAGCGGTCCGGTGCCGGTCGAGTGCGCACCCGAAGGGTCTAGACGCCAGTCCAATACGGCGGCAACATCATCAGCGGTGTCGAGTTCCCGCGCGCTGGCGGCGGCGTGCAGGGCAGCTATGGGGTCACGGCCCGATAGCGCGATCGTCGCTAAATGCTGACGTAGCACGGGGTAGGCGGGGCTGTCGGTGAGGTTTGGTCGTAGCGTTTCCGCGGCGGTGTCGAGACGATCCAGGCCGTCGGGGCCGAGGGCGTGTTCGGCGGCGACACCGATTGTGTCGAGGTAGATATCAAGCGCGCGTCCGATCCGCCGGTGTGGGTCGAGCGCGTCACGCAGGTGCGTGTGCGCTGACTTTTGTGCGCCGTCGCGGCCGAGGATGCGCACCATCACTTCGACCGCGGTGCGGGGGAACACCGCTGGTTCGCTCCAAAATGAGCCTTCGCTGCCGTCGAGCGCGGTGGGGATGTAGGCGTGGTTGGCGTGCGCACCGCGGGTCATCGCGACGTAGAGCTGTTGACGTGACTCGGATCCGGTGAGCGCGACGTGGCAGGTGTCTGCGGTGATTCCCTGCGCGGAATCGATCGTCGTGGCATAGCCGAGTCGCACATGCGCGGCCACATATTCGGCGGGAAGACGCACACAATCGCCCTGTTTTCCACCGGAACGCAGGTGCGTCGCGGTCAGGCTGCCGTCATCGTGGACGGCGGTGACGGTCCAGGTGTAGCCGTTGCGTACCCAATCGCGCGCGCCGATACGCAGTCGCGGGCTGTTGCGGCGGGTACAGATCGTGTCACCAACCGACGCCGCGAGACCGTCGGCGAGCACGCATTCCGCGTCCAATTCGCCACCGTCGCGGATGATGCGGTCAGCGCGAGCGCGGGCGTTGAGCGCGGTAACGATCGCGTGCGTCGGTGCCAGCATGATGCTGTCGCGGCCGGCGAGATGGTCGATATTCCAGGCAGTGTAGGCGTCGTCTTGCGTCGCGCCCTGGTGGCCTGCATGCACACGAGTGTTGTCCAGATACCAACCGAGCGCTGCGGGATCGCCCTCGCGTAGTTGCAAACTGGCCGTCGCCTCGGCTGCTGAGGCGAACCGAACGACATGGTTGAGGGTGATGGCGTGTTCGAGTGCGGCGGCATTCATGTCGGCGCCTGCGCCGCCGGACTCGATCGCGGGCAGCTGATGATCGTCACCGATACAGCGCACCGTCGCCCCACGATCGACCAGAAACCGCAGCAGCCGAAGGCGTTTGAGGTTGCCGAGCTTGACATGCTCATCCACGATCACCAACGTGTCGGAGTCGATCTGCAGCACCCACTCCGGCAACGACGGCGGGACCTCGCGCTCCAAAACGGGATCCTCAAGGCGCGGTGTATGACGCGCCACGACGTCGAGGACCTTGTCGACAGTCTCGGTCCGCGCCCCGATCGACTCACCCAGCACCGCCGCAGCCGACGCGGTAGGTGCCAGGCCGAGGACCTGCCCGCCGCTGGCGTGCCAGGCATCGGTGAGCACTGCCATCGCGGTTGTCTTCCCTGAACCGGCAGGAGCGTTGGCGGTATGCACCCGCAACCCCGAGGTGGCGAAGCCCTCGATGAGGTTGACCTGCCCGGCATTCAGCGGCCGGTCCGGCAATGCAGTGTTGTAGTTTTTGACCGCAGCCGTCACCAGGTGGGGTGGGAGTTTGCGGGCACCGGACTGCGCTGACAGCTCGATCAGGGCCTGTTCCACCGACAACGTGCGTGCCGAGGTATACAGCGTCGAGCCGGAGGATGTGTAGGCGCTAGAGCCGTCGCGACGGCGCAACAGCTCACCCACAGTGCGCAATTCGGGCTCGTCAGCGATATCGGGGTCGCCGCGCTCAATCGACTGTGGCGATGAGAGTGCTTCGGCCAGGGTAGCTTCGGTGGCCTGTTCCCAATCCTGGCCTCGGATGCGGCCGCGCACCTGCCGCTCAACCTCGGCTCGCACATTGTTGCGCCGCCAGGTTGACCGGTGCTCCGACACCACCTCCAGTACCTGCGCGGCCGTTCGCGCAATCCATTCCGCGGACACCGCAACACGGGGCGCACGCACCGGACTCAAGGCCGCCATAACCATCCGCGACAGCGCTTCGCGGCCGCCGAGCAACGCCACCGCCTCGGTCCGCCAGGTGTTGCGTTGTTCGGCCAGCGACCGTAGTTGGTGTTTGGCCGGGCGGGTTTCCAGGGTGGCACGTTGGGCCAACTCATACATCTCCCCAGGGATCGGTTCGCGCCCTAAGCGGTGTTGGAAGTCGGTGGCGAGTTCGCCCAAGCGCATCTTGATCGCCGCTTCGCGCCGCGACCACGCCTCGATCAGCGGCATGGGTACGCCGACAATCTCACGGATCGGTCGCTTGGTCGTGTCACTGGTTGGGCGTTCTGCGAACTCCACGCCGACGAGATCTTCGAGGTGGTGTTCCAAGCGGGTGTTGTAGACCTCCGACACGGTGACCACGGCCTGGTAAATCGCGGCACCGTCGAGGGTGCGCCACTTGCCATCGAGGGCGCGCACCCGGTTGGCTATCAGCACGTGGGTGTGCAGGTCCGGATCCCCGGCACGCGAGTCACGGTGGGTGAAACATGCCGCGACGATGCCGTCCACGTCGACCTGGCGCACACCGTTGCGACCCAATCGGGTGAAGATCGCGTGCTGCTCAGACCAGGACAGCGCGTCGCGCACCGCACGCTGGTGCGCAGTCTCGATCTTGTCCGAAACCTCCCGCGGCGCGAGAGCCCACAACGCCGACACGCTCTTGACGGGTGAAAAGGTGATGTCGACACCCGCAACCGCCGTGGTATTTGGGCGCGAATTCTTCGCCACCCACCCCGACAATTCCCGCGCATTCAGAGGCGCGCGACCGTACTGTTCGGTGAACATTTCAAACGCGATACCGGTACGGATCCGCGCCCGCTCCGCATCGGGAATGGCGTCCTGCGCATCTGCACCGTGCGCAATATTGTGTCGCTCGAACGCTTCCGCACACCGTTTCCGGAACCTGGGAACCTCGGCATAAATGCGAAACGGGTTGCCTAAACGTGAGGCTCGATCGGCCGCGCGCGCGGCATCTTTATGTTTGGCACCGAGCCGGATCTCCTCGTCATAAACCCGAGTTTCGATCAGGTCGGCGTTGGGATGACGACCCAGTCCGAACAGGGACTTCATCTGCTCTTCGGTTACTTCATCACCCGTGGCGATGCCGAGAGCGGCCAGCCCGGCGCCGTGCCAGCACCCGGGAGCTTCCCCGTGTGCCGAGTAGTAGTCGGCCAGGCTGGAACGGCCACGTGTGCTGGCATCGTGCGCAGCCACATTGCGCAGATAGTACTGATATCCGTTGCCTGCCACGACTTTATGGATAGTCGCGGTCATATATCTATCAAGCATCCAGGTGGCAAAAGATTCCAGGGCCGTCAACTACCTATTTTTGTTTAGATGACGCAACCTCCCTGGTCGTTACGGAAAAGTTACCCTAGATGCAAGAGGTGTGCTTGAGAAAAGAGGGAAGAAAGGGGAGTAGGTGGGCTGAGTAGATCGAGTATAGGTTGCGGTGTTAGGGGCTAGTTTTCGTGGATGGTTGCGTAGTTCGGACATAGTTTTCGGGTTCTGAGGACTTAGACCATGCCGGGAGAATGGAGTGATGCTGCTGTCTCGACTAAACCGGTTCAACCAGCGACACCCGTGGAGCCACAACGACCACTACGGCCCTTGGGTCGTCGGCCAGGTGGCAGCGTCCGGAGCTCGTCATGTCCTTGACGTCGGGTGCGGCACAGGCAACCTCGTCGCCCGGCTGCGCCAGCGGGCGGCCACAGTCACGGCGCTCGAACCCGACCCCGCGACTGTCCGCGTGGCGGCGCAGCGCTTCGCCGACGACGACGCGGTGACCATCACTCACGCCGACTTCGCCGGGCGCGACCCACAGCGGTGCTGGGACGCCGTCACCCTCGTCGCAGTCCTGCATCACCTCCCCTTGGTGCCGACTCTGCGCGAACTGCGCGGTTGTCTCGCCCCGGGCGGGCGACTCGTGGTGGTCGGCTGCTACCGCGAGGCCGGACCAATCGACCTGCTCGCCGACCTACCTGCCATAGTCGCCAACCCCGTCATGGGACTGGTCAAGCACCCGGCACGCGCTGATGCGCCGCCCCCGCACATGACGGCACCCACCGCCGATCCGAAGGAGACCCTGACCGACATCCGGGCCGCTGCCGCGCTGGAACTGCCCGGCGCCCGAATCCGGCGTCGCCTGTTCTGGCGATACACCTTGGTCTACGACGCCTCCTCCAGACGTGGCGCCCATTCCGCAAACCAGGGTCGAACAACCCGAATGTCCTTCGTCCGCACTTACTTTGCGGGCCGCATGTCAGCCCCCGCTCCGCAAGGTTCGTGCGGCGGCAGACAAGAAGTGAAGAAGGTGAGGAGTGCGGTCTGTGGATGGATGGGGAAGGTGCGGACAGGTGTGGAAGTGAAGAGTTGAGAGCGGCACGGTGCTCCTGTGGTGCGAGGCGGTAGGTGAGGAGCTAGGACCGTTGGGGATGGTCCCGGCCAGACAGTTGGTCAGAGGAAGCTCAGGCGAGCGGGGTTGAGGTGCGCGCCCATCCGGTGGACTCGCAGGCGTAGTGGCGGTCGTCGATGGCAACGACGTCGCCGACCGACAGCGACCGCTGCCGCTTGGCGGTCCAGGCGTCAGCGTGCGCGTGGTCGTCGGGATGTTCGGGAAATCCGTTGAACGCGGCGAAGACGCGTTCGAGCATGAGCGGGTCCTTCCCGGCCGTCGCGGCGGGGAGGGTGTATTCGTAGGCGAGGACCAGTCGCGTGCCGGGGGTGTAGCCGTGGAGCAGGGCGTGTGGGTCGGTGTTGAGGAATACGGCGACCGTGACGGTTTTGTGCGGGCGCGTCAGGAAGACTCGGGTGGCGCGGGTGAGTAGGGATCGCGCGCGGCCGGTTGGGGGTCGGTGCATCGGCGGGCTCCTCGAGGCGGTGGTGGTGGACCGGTCCGCCGTGGGCGCGAGGCTGCCACGGCGGACCGGTGTTCGCAGGGGCGGAGCGGGATCGGTTAGGCGGCCTGCGGGCGGCGGCGCGCGGCGACGAGGCCGAGGTCGATCCGGCAGGTGAGGCAGTAGCCGTCGGTGTTGATGACGGTGTACTGGGTGCAGCCGTCGCAGCGGCTGCGGCGCTGATCGGCGCCCAGCGTCGCCCGTCCCGACTTCACCGACGCACGGCGACGCGGGCCCGTGGTGTCGGCGGGGGCTGCGCCGCTGCCGCGTTGCAGCGGCTTGACCGGGTTCGGGGTCAGGTCGGGATGCTGGGTCAGGAACTTCGTGATGTGGCGGCAGACCGGGTGTGGTGCCGCGCGATGCCAGACTTCGGTGATCAGGATGTGCGCGGTGGCGGGGTAGGTGGCGGCGAGGAATTCGCAGCGCGAGTGGACGAACTGCTCGGCGGTGAACCGTTCGGGCAGCGGCGGCACACCGGGGCGTCCGTCGGCGCGGCACGAATCGCATAGTCCGTCGTCGGAGACCCACTGTGTGCCGCGCGCGTGGATGGGTCGCTGGTCGGACATGGCGCGTTCGATGAAGCAGCCCACGCACCGCCATCCCATCGCGAGGATCATTGCGGCGTGGTCGTAGTCCAATCCGTTGCCCTGCTCGGGGATCTCGGGGCGTGCGTCGTCACGCACCCGCAACCCGGTGCGGGCTTCGGCGAAGGCTCTACGTTCAGCCTCGGTGATCCGGCTACGCCGCCGGGGCACTCCCTGTCGCTGTAGGTGAGTTCGCCGAGTGCGGGGCGCGGCGGCGGTGTCGTCATGGGTGTCGAAGAAGTCGCGGGTCCGTTCGGCAAGTGACTCGTCGCCGTCGTCGGTGTGCTCGGCATCGTGTCGGCGCTGGTCGTCCCAGGCGGCGCGGGTGTCGTCGTCGTATTGGTTGGCGACGTGGTCGACATAGGCGCGGTCCCACAATTCGGTGGCCTCGGCGTGGTCACGGACCAGGCCGGTGCGCGGACGTGGCCGCACCGGCCGCGCGGTGGCGTCGCCACGGTCGCGGCCAGCCGACGGTTCGGGCTGCGTGTCCGAGTCGGCCACGGTCGTGGCGTCGGTGAACAGTGCGGTGTTCGCGTAGCTGGTGACCATTGCCTCGACTGCGAGGGCGTAGGGCCGCAGGTGGCTGCGGTGATCACCAGGGATGGCGGGCGCGGGCACCGGCCGCGCCTGCGCGCGTGCGGCGATCCGGTCGCGGTCGTTGCGGGCGGCGTCGATGGCCTGGGAGGGGACTCGCTGGGTGATCAGCGGCCGGTAGCGGTCGCGCACCGGCATGGGCGGGAGTTCGGCGGCGGTATAGGAAACCTCGAAGATCTCGGGCAGGTCCCGGTGATGCAGCCCGGGGTCGGTGTCGGGGGCGCACGCGTTGATCAGCACGCGGCGTTCGGGCTGGGCTTTCCACATCGCGTCCAGGCGCTTATGTGCGGTCTCGAATGGGTAGCGGGTGAAGATGTCGGCGAGTTCGTCGAGGAACGCGCGTTCGTCCGGTGTGGCGAGGACGAGTACATCGGGGAAGAGCTTGCGTGCGGTCTGCGGGCTGGTGAGGTGGATGCGGTCGAGGTGGGCGAGGGCGTCGAGGAAGGCGCTGCGTTCGGTCATGACGAATGTCCTGTCTCGCGAAGAAGTAGGAACTCACCCCGGGAGTAGCGTGCGCTTTTCGCAGCACGAGGGGTGGGCGGCTGGTCGGGTGACCCGCCTGAAGGGCGATCGACCAGGGTGGTGACGACGCGCCGGAGGGAACGCGCCATCACGGGTGGGCGCGAATTTCCCGCGCACACAACCGAACCCGCACCCTGCGGCGGTCGTCGCGCCTGGAAATTCGTGCACGCACAGGGCGCGGGCCCGCAGGCGTGGCGGGCGCCACCCTGGTAGCCCTTCAGGAAGGCGGGGCGCCTGATCAGACGAACACCCCGGACACCCCGACCCAGCCGCTTTCTCTTCTCCTTCGCGAGAAGGTCAGGCCACCAACTGTGGGAGCTGGGCGAAGTAGGTGTCGGCGTCGGCATCGCCCCGGCTTCGGCGTTCGGCGGTCTGTTCGTTCCGGATGCAGTGCCGCAACACCACCGCCCCACAGGCCGGGGTGTGTGCCGGGTGCTGCGGCGCGCGATCGTTTCGGGTGTAATCCGCGCCTCGTCGGTGGCCCGGTCGGGATCGCGTGCACGTGCAGGTCGTCGGCGGGCTCACGGACCGGGGTCCGTGCCCACACGGCCAGTTCGATCTCCACCGGTACCTCGACGGCGTCGGCGTTGTATCGCCGTCGTTGATCTCGCCGTGTTCGGTGTCGGGTGCGCCGATGCGGCAGTGTGCGATCGAGACCACCAGCGCCCGTGCTGAATTTGGGCTGAGTGCGACGACCCGGTGGATGAGGACGAGGAATGCCGAATCGTCGGGGGCGAGCGGTTTCGATGCGTGCCGGAAGGCGGCACCCGCCCGGTTCGGGTCGGTGTCGATGAGGTCGTCGCGGTCGGCAACCGCGGTCAGGAACAGAGTCCGTGCGATGGCGGTGTCCGCGGAGTCCGCATCGGCTCCTTGATTGTTCGATGGGCCGCTCAACGGCGAGTGCCGGTAACGATTGTTCGGGGCTACGACCTGCGGAAGTGGTGACGGCTGCGCCGGGCGGCGGGCTCGGTGACAAGGACTGTTGCCGAGCCCGCCAGCCTGATGTGGGATGCCGGGGGATTCAGAATTGGGGTTCGTCGCCGCCGGATCTGCCACCGAAGGACCCCGCGGTGTTCACACCCCATGGGTCGGCCGACCAGGCATCCCCGCCACCAACTGTGGTCGCGCCGACCAGTTCCCGGGAGCGGTCGTCTCCGTCGGGGCGACCGGCGGCGGAGGACTGGCCGTTGCCGCCGTTGGTGCTGCGTTTGGTGCGGTTGACCTTGGCAGTCGACCACCGCAGCGACGGCCCGACCTCGTCGACCTCGAGCTCGATCACGCTGCGCTTATCGCCCTCGGGGGTGGTCCAGCTGCGCTGCTTGAGCCGCCCGGAAACGATGACTCGTCCGCCGCGGGTGAGGGATTCGGCGACGTTCTCGGCGGCGTCGCGCCAGATGTTGCAGCGCAGGAACAACGCTTCGCCGTCTTTCCACTCGTTGGTGTTGCGATCGAGGTACCGCGGGGTCGAGGCGACGGTGAAATTCGCGACCGCTTGACCCGAGGGCGTGAATCTCAGCTCTGGGTCGGCTGTCAGGTTTCCTATTACGCAGATACTCGTGTCTGCGGCCATGGGCGTGCTCCTTCACAGGTGTGGGTGAACGGGGACGGACCGGCGCCCCCGCTGCCGCCGGGCATGGCTGCCCGGCGGGCGAGAGGTGGTCAGTAGCTCCTGATAACCGGGGCGGGGTTCAGAAGGCGAGGTCGATGTCGCGGTAGTCGATGTCTGCGGCGGCAGCCTGTTCGACATCGACCAGCGCGAAGTCCAGTCGGGTGCCGACCTCGGCGAGGAAATGCAGATACCGTTTGGTGAAGCCGAATCCGTCGCGCCACAAGCTCTTACCGATCGGGACTTCGGCGGCGGCGATCTCCATGGCGAGCACGATCATCCAGGCACGGTTGGTCGGCGCGGCGTGGATCGCGGCGACCAACTGCTCGGTGGACCCGCCGGCGCCCAGCAGCTTGGTCACCTTGTGCAACACCGCGGGATCGAGCTTGCGGGCGATGGACTCACCGACGAACGCCGCGGCCTGCACCGGTGGGGTGCGTCCTGCGACGAGCTTGATCAGGAACTCCTCGCGACGCTCCTTTGCCGCCTGACCGCGCTTGTTGAGCTCGATCACCCGCCGCCGGTCGTCGCGCGCCTGCTCCCGCTCGTTGGCCGCCTGCTCGGCGGCGGCCAACGCATTCGCGGAGTCGTCGGTGTTGTCGGGCGTGCGCTGTTGCAGTCCGCTGTCCGCGAGCAGCGCGGCAGGCAGGAAATACGAAGGCGTCCAACGGTCGCGCCGTTCGACCTGGTCTGCGTGACGCAGCCCGTCGGAGGGTTCGGCCGCAGTGTTGTCTTGGGTGTCCCATTCGATGGTGTGGGGGTCGATGATCGCGCCGCTGCAGGTCTCGACCAGCAGGCCGTTTTCTTCCACCTCGAGGTACACCACCCACCGGGTCGGGTCGGTGTAGATCTGCTCCTGGCTCACTGGGGCACCGTCGATGGCGGCGAGTTCGGTGGCCGGAATGTATTCAGGGTCGGCGCTTGCGGTGTCGGGCTCGGTGGCGAGAACGCCGAACCCGTACGCGCCGTGGAGCAACGAGGCTTCCAGGCGGGCGCGGGTTTCGGCGCGGTCGTGCTCGATCCGCTTCGCTGTCATGGTGAAGTTCCATCGACCGACCCCGAGAAGCCGCTCGACGGCGTCGGTGTCGCCGAGGTTTTCGTAGTGGGCGATCACCGCGAGCTGATCCAGGCTGTACTGACCGTCATCCAGCAGCTGCTTGGCTGTCTCGGATTTGCCGACGGCAGCGGTCTTCTGGATCTCGGAGCGTTTGCGCTGCAACCCCCGCGCGACTCGGGTGGCCGAGGCACCCAGCTCGAGCGTGAGTGCGACCCCAGCGGCGCGGTCTGAATCGGTGAGCGGGATGCGCCGGTCGTTGAGGTTGATCTGATCGATCGTGCGCGCGATACGCCGTTCCTTTTCGTCCACCTCGGCGTCGGCGTCGGTAATCCACACCGGCACCCGCGGACAACCGACCTCGCGGGCGATCAGGGTACGGACCTGTCCGTCGTAGACGTGTACCGATCCGTCGGCCTCGCGTACGGCCAGCACCGGAGCGCGCACACCGAACTCACGGATCGAGTCGGCCTGCTTCGGATGGTCGGCGATATCAAAACTCCGGCGGACATTGTCGGCGATCACCAACTCCGCCGGGTTCATATAGATGGCCTCGGGCTCAGGCAGGTCAATAATGCCGGTGTCCTCGACGGCGGTCGGCTCGCCAATCCCGGAAGTCTCAGCGGTCTCGTCGACGTCGACGGCTGCGGGGTCGGTATCGGGATTGGTAACCGGGTCGGTGACGACGGTGAGGGTGGTGGAACTCAAAACAGCTCCTAACGATGGACGGCGCGGCGACATCACCGCTCAGCAGTGATGCCGCCGCGCCGTGAACGGGTGCGGGTGCGGGTGCGGGACCGCGGGGTGCTACGCCCACGGGGTTGAGCGGTCAGGCAGCGCGCTGCGCGGTCTGACGGGCGACGTTGACCGGACGCAGCCGCAGCACGGCGCGCTCGTCGTCGAGGAACGCCCAGTACCGGCCCCGCCAGCCGGGGTAGTCGCCGCGCCAGCGATCCAGCACCGCCGAATCCGGGATCGCCGGGGCGGCCCCGGCATAGCCGAGGTGGGCGAGGCGCTCGTAGTCGGGACGGGTCAGGGACTGCACAGCGGCGGTGGACACGGACATGACAGACAACCTCCTGTGGACGGGCGGGCGGACGCAACGCCGCCCGCAACATGTGGGTGCGGTGATAAGGAGCCGGACAGACCAGCTACCGGAAACGAGGACACCCACTGCTCGACAACGAGGGCGGCCGCTGGGCGACAGGTGGCTACACCCAGGTCTCGGGGGCGGCGTGAGCGGCGTCGATGACCTGTGGGGAGCTGGTGACCAGCCGGGCGTAGCCGTCGCGGATCAGTTCGTGGCAGCCCGCCGAGGAAACCGAATGGATCGGGCCCGGCACGGCGAACACCGGGCGGGC
Source organism: Nocardia sp. NPDC049190 (assembly GCF_040648115.1). NCBI lineage: Bacteria > Bacillati > Actinomycetota > Actinomycetes > Mycobacteriales > Nocardiaceae > Nocardia > Nocardia sp. NPDC049190. The sequence goes on along the minus strand of NZ_JBEZDE010000006.1, from coordinate 81,977 downwards.
GAGTTGGCGGGCCCAGTCCGCGGTGTTGCGGGTACCGCCACGGAGCCCGGACTCGGGGATCACGACCGCGCGGGACAACGCGGCGACCAGCCGGTTGCGGTGCAGGAAGTGGCGTTTGGCGGCCGGGACATCCGGCGGGTATTCCGAGACGAGCAGCCCGTGCTCGGCGCTCCGATCGAACAGCTCGCGATGCGCGGCTGGATAGCGTGACCCAATCCGGCCGCGACCACCACGATCGTCGAGCCGCCGCGGTTGAGGGCAGCACGATGGGCGGCGGCATCGACGCCGAACGCACCGCCGCTCACGATCGCCCAGCTCCGTTTGACCAGATCCCCGGCGATGTCGGAGGCGACGCGCACGCCGTAGTCGGTAGCGGCGCGCGCACCGACGACCGCGATGTTGCACTGCGCGAACAGATTCAGCGGGGCACGGCCACGCACCCACAACGCGACCGGACTGACAGCCGCCACTGCCGGGGCGTCGAGGCTATACAGTCCGGCGCTGCCGGGCCAGTCGGCGTGATCACGGGTGAGCAGCCGTGCGCCGACGTGGGCGGCGCGGTCGAGATCCTGGGCGGACAACCCGCGCAGATCCCGCGGAACGGTGACGGCGACCTCGCCCGCGGTGAGCCGGGCGGCGGCTTCCTCGACCGCGAGCGTGCGCATCAGCTCGTGCACCATCGGTGCGGCGGTGAGCGCGGCGCGCGCCAGGATCGCCCACGCCAGACGGCGCGAGATGCTCTGCGATGCTGACGAATCCATGACGCCTCCAAAGCGGTCGTCGGATGCGGGTTCAGTCGGTGCCGAGTTCGGCCGCGATCGAGCGCCCAAGCTGCATGGAGGCGCGAAAGACCTCGATGGGGACTGCGTACTCGATCCCAGCGTCCAGGGCTGGCGTGCTCGGCCTGCCGGATTTGCTCGGTCAAAGCGATCGCGATCGCCGCAAGGCCCGGTCGCGGTCGGCGCCAGATGTAAGCGGTGACCGCCAGCAACATCGCTGGCCCGGTGCGGCGACGGCAACGCCCGCACGAGCAACGCCCACAACTGTTGTGCAGTTGGGCCGTTCGGTCCGATCACGAACGCGAACGCGAAGAGGCTGTCACGGACCACGACATCGGCCAGCGCGTCGGCGAGCTCGGCCACCTCGGCCGCCGACAGTGCGCCCTCGACGTGGACCGCCCGCACCTGCGCGAGAACAACCGCAGTCGCTGCCGCAACCGGTCTCGTGCTCGGCCGGAAGTATCGGTGCTGCGGTCGGTGAGCAGCGGGGCGACGTCGGAGGCCAGTTCGGTATCGGGTACCAGGTCGAGCGGAAGCTCCTCGGCGCTGACTCAGGTAGGGCAGGACACCGTTGTCGGTGCCGAATAGGCTCACCCACGGGTGGCCCGTCGCGCGGCCGGTGACCGCCCATGCCTAGATCAGCTCGGTCCCGTGCTCGGCCAACCGATCTCGCAGCAGGGTGACCAGTTCGCGGTGCATCTCGCCCGTTACTCGCCGATCCGGAGTCTGGTCGTTGACTATCACGACAGCGACCGCGTCCGGGTGGTGCTGCGCACCACCGCAGCGTGCGTTCCAGGATCAGGACGGCGGCCAGATAAGCCAATCCCAGATACAGATCCTCCCGCCGATTCCGTTCGACCGCGACACACGCATCGGGCCAGCACGCCGCTTCGCGCAGCCCCAGCACGACCAACGACCGGCCCTGCGGGCTCGGGAGCCACGCCAACACCTCAGCGATGAACCGGCCAGGGTCATCAGCAGACGATACGGGGACCTTCTGACACAGACGGCACATGGGGGTATGCGTCCTCGTGACCGGCAGGCGCAGACAACAACTCGGGTGCCGCAGCAGCGGCATATCGGACGCGGTGGCGGCCACAACGGCACGCGCCGGTCGGATATGGGTTGCGCGGACAGCGCGGTATACGGGGAGGGTGGATGTGCCCGGAGGGGATTACTGGGCGCATCCAACCTCGCGCCTCGGCGTCAGCTGATGCAGCGGGCAACAACCGACGCGGGCAGCATCAGGGTTCGACCGACGGGAACGGACATAGTGCGTGACCACCGCAAACCCTCGACCCTGCCAGGCAGCCTAACGCTGCCCGCACGCCGAAACCACGGAAAACAGAGAAGAATTCCCCGCAACCGGTCAACCTGGGGGAGGAATCAGCCCGCAACGACCAGGTCACAGCTGGCGTGTGGTGCGCGCGGCGACGTAGGTGAGTCCGTCGGTGATGGTGTGGTCGGCTTCGGCCGCAGTGAAATCATCGACGCCGACATGGATCTGTGCGGCGGAGTAGAGGACCGCGTAGGCGTGGTCGTGGTCGAGCAGACCGGCGCCAACGAGGCGGCCGAGGCTGTTGGCGGCCCGCAACACCGTGCGGTGGCGCACGCCGGTGTAGGCGGCGCGGATTCGGGCGCTCTGGTTGATCAACGCCGCCTGGACGTAGGCGTCGGGGTGACCGACCGCGGTGACGCCACGGCGGTCCGGTTCTGGTCGGGCCGGGGTCAGCAGGTGGATCAGCCAGTCGGGCAAAGGGATCGGTGCCCGGTCGTCGATTCGGCGGTAGCGGCCTTCGGGTACTTGTGACCCGGCAGCCACGACGTAGCCGCCGACCCGCGGCTGTCGATGCGCCAGCCCAGCCGGGCGATCGTATTGCGCAGGGTCGGTTTTCGCGGTGCCCGGTAATACAGGTGGACACCTCCCGACGGCGTGGACACTTCGAAGGTCGGTACCGGCAGCGGCTGGCCCGCGTCCTGCGCCAGCCGCGCCAGAACCTCACAGCCGTTACGTACCGGACCCCAGTGTTCGGGTGGGGGGTGGCCGTGGCTGGTGTCGAGGTCCAGTACATGCAAACCACTGGGCCCGCTCGCGATAGCGATATTTTTTCTGGACTATGCCGGTAGAGACTGGTTGCGGACCCGGGTAGCTGGTTCGTGCAAGGAGAGTTGGGCGACTACGTCGATGTATGGGCCTAGGCGGTGCCTCGAATCGGATTGAATAGGTGATTGGTAGTGTCACAAAAATCCAATATCCGAAAGGCATTCTTGGGATGGCCATCGACAAGCAGGTTCGGCGCGGGTTGTGCACCTCTAGCGAGCATGCGCCAAAACATTCCTGTTGAGTTCACCCTCTTAAGGAAAACAAGATTGACAACTTCCGGCACGTCAATGCCTGTATCGAGTAGGCCCGACGAAACTGCGACACGGGGCATGCCGTCTGGCTCCCGAAATCCTTGAATTATTTCTGAAGTATGCCTAGATGTTGTTCTGGAAGTAACGGGCAGGAGGAAGTTGCTCTCCATATCCGGATAGTTTATTCTAAACCTATGCGCGATCAGCTGCGCATGACCTGCATTCTGGGCAAAGATGATCGTTTTACCCACCCGCCCGTCGCTGGCGCTCATTCCCTTTTCTAGGAGGATCTTCAGCGCCGAATCCACAGCATCTTCACTTGTGAGGTAACTGACCGAGCGATCGCCATCTTCGTTATCCGACGTTATCCTGACTTTGATAACTTCAGGGGCGACGGCATGGCCACTCTCGACGGCATCCTGGAAGCTATAGATACTTGTTGCTCCACCCTCAGCGGTGAAAAGTTCTAGGGTCGTATTGTCAATGCCGTCTGTCGGCCAGCTGGTAAAACCGACTACCAAGGCGTCAAAATAGTCTATAATACGAAAGTATGCGCGATTGCCGGCTGAGGCAAGCTCATCTATGACTATTAGATCAAAGAATGCATGGCCATAGTCGCTGTGCTCAAATTCGTGGGCATCTCCGACCTTTGACGTCAACGTATGGTGAGATGCCACGAAGATGCGGGCATCACTATTGGATTCACGCAAGTCGTTCGATATCGGCAGATTCGGAAGGTATCGGCGGAGTGCCTCGGTCGCCTGATCTACAAAAATTCGCCTATCTGTGAGGAAAAGGACGCGACTAACCCAGCCGGCACGAATAAGAAGCTCAACAAGAGCTGAGTAGGTGCCAAACTTTCCTGAGCCAGGAGCCATACTAACGAGGGCATTGCGACGTCCCCCCATTTCAAAGGCGTTGCAGACATCGCGGACGATTCTGTTCTGGTGATCGCGTAGCTTGAGCCCTTCATCGATTGGTGTCTGGCTAAGGTTTCGACGGCGAGAGCGTGTAACGAGCCTGCGCCACAGTTCTTCTTTCGTGAAGAATCCTTTTACTCGTCTTGGTGAGGACATTATTTCATCCCAAATGAGCACTTCGCTCCCGTTGACATAGAAGAGCGACGGTGACCGATCAGATTCGGGTTTTAAGTCATTGGCGATCATTCGCAATTGTCGAAAAGCCTCTTGGGGGTCGAGATTATCCGTGTCTATTTCGACAAGAGCAAGCGGACTCTGATCTTCGTCCCACAGGACGTAATCAACGAAACGATGGTCTGAGCCCTCGGAATCAGGGAGCATGTAATCTCGCGTCAAAGACGGCCCCACTGTCCACCCTGTTTCTTCTAGAAGACTCTCGAATATAGTCCTAGATGCACTATCGCCACGGCTCCGTTGCCTCTCGGATGCGGGTCCTGTATTTATATCTACGGTCAAGATTTGAACTTGCTCGAAATCTTTTCTTCCGGAATTCGTGAGATCTGTAGATTCATGCAACCCGGTATTGTCGACGGGGCTGGGGGTTTGATTTTTAGCTGTATCGAGCTGAGTTATGCCCGAGAAGTTGAAATCGGATTCAACGTCTGGGAGTCTGGCTGGGTAAAAAGTGTAGGTTCGAGCGAACCATTTCATAACATTAAAGAGATCGATGACAGTAGCGAGCCCAACGGCGGGAGGTAGTGCCCCTGCCCCATGCACAGCGGCACTACCCTGTTGATAGATTTTTCTTGCCAAAGCGTGTACGGGGCCAATCGCACCGACCACGGCTGGGTCGGAAAGTATCGCAGATATGTTCGCATCTTTGGGCTCGTCGCCGGATCCAATGTTGTGGTGGAGAAATGTCAACATCATCTCAAGTGCCGATCGGCTGTAGACGCACGATATTCGCGGATCGGTGTGGGCGCAGTTCTCTGCGCGCACAGCCTGATCGTAAAGTTCCGGCCACTCCTCCTGGAGAAACCAGAAGTTGGAGCGCTTTGAAAGCTGCGTGCCGACTTCGGTAGCGGGCGCTGTTACGACGACGATATCCGTGGGCTGGTCACGGACCGCCCATTGCCACGCTTCCCGCCCCGCCATGCTGAAGGCGGCAGTGAGATCAACCCTGTCGTTGGTGGCGGTCTCAGGGAAGAGGAGCCAGTTGGGGGAAACGTCCAACGCGCGAGCGAGAGCTATCAGATCATCGACGTCAACCCGTCGCTGGCCTTTCTCGATCTTCGCCAAGGCGGATAGATCGATTGGTCGACCGAGGTCACTCAGTCGTGTTGCCAGGAGATTCAGAGTGAGGCCGCGTGACTGTCGGACATCCTTTAACCGCTGTCCGACTCGGATCCCCGCAGGGCCCATCGCTCCGACCTGCTTCGCCATGGACGCTACCCTAGCGCCTGTTGGCGAAAATCGCCAACTCTGTTTGACTTGACCAAATCGGGTGAGGCGAGGAGGCTATCGCGGTGAGGACGGTGAGCTGGAGCCCGAAATGGTAACGGCCCCTGCGGGAACAGGGGCCGTCCTCGTCGCAACCCCTGGATTGAGAAGGAAGGACGAGAATGTCAAGAGTAGCGGGGCTCCGCCGCAGACCGAGTGACCGGCCTGGTGAGGCGCCCCTCGATAGCGCCGCAGCACTGATATCGGTCCGATCCGTGGTGATCATCGGCCTTTCGATTCTGGTGGGGTTGTGTGCTGGTGTTGGCGCCGGTATCGCTGCTGGACTGAAGGTCGCGGCTGGCTACGGCACCGCGCCTGCACTCGCGGTCGCCTTCGTGTCTGGCTCGGCAACTGGGGCGCTAACTGGTTTGGCCGCCGCTCGGAACCTCCATGTCCTGGTAGACCGCTCCGCCTGACATCTGGGCACTCGCTGGCGGCGGACTCAGCGGACTCAAAGGACCGGAGCTGATGGGGGAGCGTCTGGGGCGGGTCCTTCTGAGTTATCTCTTGTGGATGCGGCGCGCACCATGGTCGAGGCCGTCACGGATGGTTCGATCGGCTTCGGTGTGGGTGAGCTCATCGATCCCAATGTGAATGTTCGCGGCGTTGTAAAGGGCCGAGTAGGCATCGTGGCTGCTGAGGATGCCTCGGCCGACGAGCCGTCCCAGGCTGTTGGCTGCCAGCAGTAGCGTCCAGTGCCTGGTGCCGGTCGCTGCTGCTCGGACTCGGGCAGCCTGGTTATCGACGGCCCGAGTGGCGTACGCAGTCGCATGGTGCAGCGTGGTGGCTTGAGGTACCGGCTGTTGCCTGGGGGGTGAGCACAGAGCGGTGGCCAACCAGTCCGGCAGTTGGATCGGTGGCTGGTCGTCGATGAGCCGATAGCAGCCGGTAGTGAGGACCGATCCGGCCGCGACGATGTAGCCGCCGTCGCCGCGGGTGTCGATATGCGGGCCGAGGCGACTAATGCTGTTGCGCAACAGCGGTTTCTGGGAAGTCTGATAATAGAGATGGAGGCCGCCGGACGGAGTGGCGACAGTATAGGTCGGTAGCGGCATAGGCAGCCCTCTGGTTGCGGCGAGCTGCGAGAGGGCAGCGCGGCCACTGGCAGAGGTGCCGGAATGATCAGCCGAGTAGTGGCCGTGGGCTTCATCGAGGTCGAGGACGTGCAATCGACTGGGGCCGCAGGCGATCCCGACGTTCCTCACAGAGTATCGGGGCCATAGGGCAGTGATCTGCGTTTCATCGATGGTGGCTTCCCGCTGCCAGTGTTTTATCGCGGGTATCTTCGAACCGGGTCGCAGTGGCAAGACGTGCCAGCCGCAGCGTGCCGCGCGTAGCGCGACATCGCGAAAGTGATAGGGGTGCATGTCGTTTCGCCTTCGCGGGTGTCATGTTGGTGTCCCGTGTTGTGGGGTGCGCAGCACGGGGATACCGAGGTTTGCGAGCGATACTGGCGAGGCGTCCGCCAGCGGTCGAGCGTGAGGAGTTTCTCCTTGGCCTTGGTAAGGCTGTGTTGGAGCCCTTGGGCTTCGCCGAGCCAGCCGTTCATCTTGGCTTCATCGATGCGTTCGCGCAGGTTGGTGATGATCTCAAGTAGACGGTCGCGTTGTGCGGGTGAGACGCGGAGCATTGGGCAGCGCAGGCATGCGTGCTCATGTTGGCAGCCGGCGCCGTAGGGGCGGCCGCAGTCGCCGAGTTCGAGCTTGCGTGCGTGGAAGTGCTGCTGGAATTCGCGCCATTCGTCGGCGGTTGGTTCGCGGTATTCGGTGTCGGGCCGGTAGGCGCGGCGGTTATCGACAAAGGTTCGGTAGGCGTGGACGAGGTCCTGTTGGAATACCGCGAGGTAGGACTGGGTGGTGGTGACGGTGCGGTGGCCGAGCAGGCGGGCGGCGATGTGGACGGGCATCCCGGCGGTGACAGCGTCGGTAGCGAACATTCTCCGGAAGTCGTGGGCGGTGTAGGTGAGCGGTTGCCCGGCTGCGTCGCGCAGGCCGGTGCGTGTCACGGATTCGGTGAGTAGCTGGCTAACTGTCGTGTAGCTCAACTTGCCATCGGTGGGCGTTGCGGCGTTGGAACAGATGTGGCAGGTCGGGTCCGGTGGTGCGTTCGTGGGGGTCGTAGCGGGCTGAGAGCGGTACGAGTCCACCGTTGGTGCGGCGGAGGCGGCTGATGACGATGGCCAGGACGCTGGCGAGTTCGGGGCTGACAAGCAGCAGCCGTTCCTCGTTGGTTTTCGACGGCACGATCTGCAGCAGCGGGACGAATTCCCTGGTGTCGGGTAGCTGGTAGGACGTGAGGGCCAGGTGGGTGAGTTCGAGAAGTTCCTCGATCCGTACTCCGGTGTGGCGGAGGGTTTCGATGATGGCCCACGCCCAGAAGGCGTCGTCCTCAGTGCGGTTGACGTTGATGCGTTTGCCGGTGGCGAGCTCTTCGACGAGTACTTCGGAAGCGTGGGGCGAATGCTGTCGTGCTGTCCACCGCGTCGGCGTCGCCATTCGCGGAGCTCGAGCAGATCCTCGGCTGTGATGGCGTCAACGCCCTTCCCGGTGTGCAGAGCGACCCGGACCAGCACGTTCTCGGCGCCCGTACGCGATGACGCATTGACGTTCATGGCCGCGGATCGTCGACGGATCGCCGCGAACATCTCAGGGTTGATAATGCGCGGCGCGTGCTGGTAAACGAACAACGATCTGTTGTGAACGAAGTAGCCATATCCGGGCTGCACGACACGCGCGAGCAGCAGCCAGTTCATGCCATAGCGCAGCTCGTCACGGTTGATACCGACGTAACGCGGATCTGTGGCTGTTAGTCGGCCGACCCAGTCTTCGCCGTCATCAATGCCCGAAGCCGCCCATCGTTGTTGCCAGCCGGTCCCAGGCAACGATTGCAGCCAGGTGAGCACGCGGTGCGCTCCTCGCACACGCAGCCGTTGCGCGGTGTCCGACCAGTCGTCCCAGTTGGAAGTCTCGAACAGCCGGTCCAGGGACTCCTCGATAGGCTGCCGGTCGGCCGGCCCCGGAGGGTGACCAGGGCACGATGACGTTGCCGGGGCGGTGGCAGCGACAGCGGATTGAGCCGCATCCACTTCGACCGCGGTCACCGGATGCCACCGTCGAAGAGCACGGCAAGATCGCGGTCGTCATATCCGGCCGCCGGCGCGGGAGCTGGAGTCGCGAGTTGTTCCTGCTGTCGGCACAGGTGTTCGTGTACGCGACGAACGACCTGGGCGTCGTCTTCGACCAGATAGATATCCGCGGTAGTTGACAGATGCGCATGGCCGAGAACGACCTGGACATCGCGCATCGACAAGGCCGAATTCCTGCTCATCCGCAACGCGGCGGTATGCCGCAAGTCGTGCATCGTCCAATTCGTACCCAGCGCTTCGTTGAGCCGACGGAACACCGCACGCTGTGCCTCGTAGTTCAACGGATGCCGACGCAGCCCGCCACCATGATCACGGCGGCGCAGCATCTGCCACAGAGGTTCGTTCGGCTCCAACGGCGCACCCAGATCCGCCAGGTAGAGGTGAATCCATACGAACGCCTCCGGGCTCACTGGTAGCCACTGCTCACATTGGGTGCCCATGCGTACCACACGAATCTGCTGCTCACCCCAATCCACATCGACGCCGCACCGCACACCGTGCAACTCGCCCGCTCGAGCCCCGTTGCTGATGGCCACCGCCACGATCGCCCGATCACGGTTGGAACGCAGCCCCGCGAACAAGGCGCTCCACTGCTCGTCCGAAATTGCGCGAGGCTTGCGCCGTGGAACCTTCGGGTTGTACTTGACCCGACCCTCCGGGCGGAACGATTCGAGAGGGTTGTGATGGGCGTTCGAACGCCGACCTCGGCCACGATCGAGCGGCACCGGATTGACCAGTGGCCCTTCGCCGATCTCCATCCAGAACTCGTAGAACGAACTCACCACCGCGTTGCCGTGGCGCACCGTGCGAGGTTTGTATCGGTCATCGAGATGCTGCTTGCCGGTGACAGGGTTGATCGTGCCCGCTGTCACGGCTGAGGTGGTACGCGGGCGTTTTCGGGGTTTGGTTGTCTGCTTCAGCCACAAGACCAGATCCCGAGCCTCGGCCGGAGTGGCTCTGTCCCAGGCGACTTCGAGCGCATTCAGCCACCGCCACCACCGCAGCAGACCGTAGGCATAGCTGCGAACCGAACCGGCCCTGTTGTCACGAGCTACGAAATCGGCGAGGAATCGGCGGATCGGCTCCACCGGAACACCGTCAGAATCGACCACCAGCCACGGCACGGCACCGCCCACTGGCCGCAACCCGACCCCACCGAGGCACGACAACCGCACCGATATCGGAGCGGTCGACTTGCTGCGGATCTGTCATTCAACCTCCTGATCAAAGCGGATTGCAGAAGGTCCACAGACAACGCAGCCTCAACCTGCTACTTCGCCGCGGAGTGTCGTCGTGTAGTCCGGTCAACAGGTTGTCCTCGGGCCACCGGGCCGACCAGCGCTGGACGCGCTCCTGGTCACAGGTCGCCTCGTTCTCCCACTGTTTGATCGCGGGGATCTTGGGGCCCGGGTGCAGCGGGAAGATGTGGAACCGCGGCGGGCGTGACCGAGCGCGAGGCTGCCCAGGCATGCCGTCGGCCGCGCGGGGGTCCTGCTCACGGCTGCTCCTGATCGCTACGGTAACGGCGGGTTGCGATGTGCCGAGCCAGCCGCATCGCGGCCGCACCGGTGGCATGGAGTTCGAGCTCGGCCTCGCCGCTGTGGAGGATACGGATCTCGCCGCGGACGGGGTCGCCGGATTGGCCGAAGCTGACGCGGTCACCGCGCAGGATCTGCGCGGGAGCCAGTTGCTGGCACAGGCTTTCGAGGGTCCGGCGACGCTCGGCTAGCCGTAGCGTGTCGGCGCGAGCGCGGGTCCGGCACAGCGCGAGGGTTTGTTCGTAGTCGGGCAGCAACCATCGGGTGATATCGGCGGCGATCGCAGCCGGGGGTCGGGTGGCGGCGATGTTGATGACGTGGCTGCCCTCGCTGGGGCCGAGGTTGCGGCCCAGCTCGCCGTAGGCGGCGCGGATGTGCAGGCCCCCGTGGTCGCTGCGGCGGTGGGAGTCGTCGTGGGTGACGTAGAGGATCTGCTGGTCGGGTCCGTACAGCACCGCATGGGCTTTCACCATGTATCCGCGGTCGGCGACCCAGTCGGGCCCGAGCGCGGAGGCGACCTCGTGGGTGAGGGCGAGGATATCCATGGCTACCTGCCTTTCCTGCCGTGTCGGCGCGATGGGCCCGAGGCGGGCTCCGGTGTCGATGAGGGTGGTGCGCATCAGCCATTCGGGTTCAGGGCTGATGACCACGTCGAGCAGCTCGCAGAAGACCGCGCAGAACTGCGGTCGGTGCCCTGCGGTGGCGGGTTGGTAGTGCGCGCAGGCGGCACCGCGGCGCTCGGGCACTCTGATGGGGATCGCGGCATGGTCGTAGCGGTCGCGTACCCACCCGAGCACCGGAACGGAGTTGAGGTATCTCGACAACGAGTTGACACAGGCCGCGCGCCGCTCCACCGACAGACACGCGAGGCGGTCACGACCGATCACCCCCGAAGATTTTGCGTACGGCGATGATCCCGGCCAGCAGATCCACCGGTTGCTGGTGATCGCTGCCGGGGGCGGCATCACGAACCTTGCGCAGCTTCAGCAGCCGGGCGTCGCGCAGGTTGACACCGACCGCGGCCGGGGTGCGTTCGTTCCCCGGGTCGGAGACGATCCTGTAGTCGTCGAGGTCAAGCCATGCCTCGTACCAGGCATCGGCGGGCTTACCCGACCGCGGTGCCTCACGGGGATCAGGGTCGGCGGGCACCCAGCGCACGCAGCCGCAGCTTGGATCATCGCAGCGGGTGAACCTGTCGCTGGGGTTGGGGTTGTAGCGGTGGACGCGTCCGGCCAACATAGGGCATACGCGCCGCGAATAGTACCCGCATGCGGGGTGGACGCCAGGCTCGACGGCGAGCCCGCGTAGGTAGTCGCTGGGCCGAATGTAGAGCAGGACACGGTCACCGAGACGTTGCCCGCAGATCTGGCACAGTTTGCGCTGGAAGGTGTCCAGCAGCCGGGTGGGATCGATTTTTCCCCAGACCGGGCGGGACCGATCACGATGAGCCAGGGTGATGTGCGGGACCACCATCCCCTGAGCGAGGGGTGCCTGACTGAGCGGGATCGGCACCGGCACACGGTCAGACGATGGGCGTGGGGGCAGGGGTGTCGAACGGGTCATGGTCACCTCGAATCAGCAGTGAGGGCGGCGCGATAGCCGCTCCGGATAGTTGGTGGGATCGCCCTCGAGAGGGGCGGCGGCAAGGGTGATGCTGACGACGCGGTCGGGCGTGCCGGCTGTACGGATGCACACCTCGATGCGTGCCGAGAGCGCCCCGGGGACTGGGGGTTCAGCTACCCAGGGTTCGAACCGGTCCTCGTCCAGCGCGGGTAGGTTCGCCTGGATCCACGCCACCAGCTCGGCGGCGTGACCGATCACGATGGCCAGCGCCGCCTGGTGTGCGGGTCCTGCTCATGCACGGCGACCACCGCCGGTGCGCCGGGAACTTGGGCGGTCACCGACCGCGCCAGCACGGCTTCGCAGCCACCGGCGGCCCACCGGCCGTCGGTGATCACCCAGCGGCCTGCCGTGTCCGCCGCGGCGGGGGTCAAACGCCATCCGATCCCGGTTGGCAGTTCACCGAAAGGATCGGTCTCCCAGTTGATCTGGCGGCTGCCGTCGGTGTGGACGGTGACGACCTGGGTGGCGTGCTCCACGCGCACCAACGCCATCACCGGGTACCCGCGCGCTGCGGCGGCCGTCTGGTTGATGCCGGGGAAGGCGGCAATCACGGTGCCGGGACGGGGCGGTGTCGCGAACGCGGCGTGATACCCGGCCACGAGCACACAGTCGGTGCTCACGATTGCGTCGGGGAGGTATGGCCCGTAGCGGGAGTCGAGGCGTAGGCGGGCGGTGTAGGAGTCGAAATCAGTTCCCATCGGCGCCACCGCTTCTCGTCGGCGGGGTGGTCAGTGCGCGGTGAAAGACCCGCACCAGCCGGTTGCCGGATTCGTGTTCGGCGATTAGGTGGCTGAGCTCCGTGCGGGGTTCGCCGCCGATCGCCTCAGCCATGCCTTGGGCGAAGCCGGTGATCCGGTGGGTCATCTCGAGGTGCGGGCCGAGGGCACGCAGCAGGTCCGCGACGATGTCGTCGCGGCCCAGGGGTACTGCAGCGTTCATGATTCTCACTCCTGTCGGATCGGGGTGTCGAGCGGCTGCACGGATTCGATGAACCGCAACGGCAGCAGAACCGTCGAATGGGTGTCGCTGTCGAGCACGGTGTGGTGGCGGTGCACTGCGTGGACGCGCACGTGCTGGTGGAGGTAGCCGCCGCGGGTGAGGATGGTGGCCGCGGCACCGACGCGGCGCAGCCGGTGCAGCTCCATGGCGATGACCTCGATCACCGGGTCGCCGCTGATCCCCCCTGTCTTCACCCGATAGGGGTGTCGCGGTGAGGGCGGCAATGCGGCGGTGGAGCAGGTCGCGGGAGTGGTCGAGGTCATCGAGGTTGGTGTCGTCGTCGAACCTCCGCTCGATGCCCTCGAAGACACGGCGCAGGAACTCCGGTTCGGACTCAGTGCCCGCGCTCGGCGTCGGGCTGGTGGGGTCGGTCATCGGCGCAGGCTCCTCACAGGCAACCACCGCGCAGCCCACCGGATCGGGCGGGGCCGATGCCGGATCGTCAGCGCAGCCGCGAGACTGTCGGTGGCGTCAGGGTCGAGATCGGCGTAACGCCAGTCGGTGTCGGGGTTGTCGGCATCGCGGATCAACAGCCTGACCCGGTGACCGTCAGTGCTGGCAATGACCCGGTGGTCATCGATGTCGCGCAGCCGGATGAGGATGCTGGCCAGATTCGAGGTGTAGGGGATGCGTGTTCGACCTCTCGGGATGATGTGGCAGTTCTTCGTCGACGCGATCACGGCCGTGGTGTCGTGTGGTGGGAGTCAGGCGTGTTCGTAGGCGAGCAGGTCGGCGTAGCGTTCGTCGCCGTCGAAGGCCGGGCATTCGCATTTCGGAAACGGGCGCAGGCAGTCCGCGCAGAATCCGCAGGAGGTGCAGTGCGAGCCGAGGCCGGCGTCGTCGAACTCGCCGCAGTACACGCAGTACGCCCAGTACGCTTCGGCCGCCCAGGAGTCAGGCAGGTAGGAGCGGTTGGAGTACCAGATTCCGTCGCTCCAGTGCCCGTGACGTTCGTTGAAGATGTAGGCGGAGTGCTTGTAGGCGGGATCGACGGTCAGCAGCACCATCTTGTCGCTACGCAGCCACAGCTCCAGCCGTTCCCGCCCGGCCCAGGAGTCCAACGACCCGAACGGCGCGGTGGGCAGGTAGTCCTCGGCGGCGATACGAGTGTCCGAACGCAGGTCACCCGGCTCGGGGCGCACATTTGCGGGCAGGATCCCGTTGTGCGCGAGCACGGTCCGTTCGTCCCCACCGACCGTGAAGGGATGGCAATTCTCCGTCGTGCGCAGTCCGTGGGTGGCCAGGCGGGAATGGAACAACGCCGGAGCATCCGGATACCGTTCACGCACCTGCGCGAATTCGGTGATCAACGCGGCGGCATCCATGCCGCGGCCGACGGTGAGGCGATCGTCGGTGAGGAGGGCGTAGCCGTGTCCGTGCGGATTCGCGAGGGCGCCGTTACGTAGTGCGTCGAGGTCGGGGCTGATGCCGGGTTTGACGAAGGTCAGGATGCACACTTCAGGGCCTCCATTTCGGTGAGAAGCGGCGAGTACTGCGGACGGGTACGCAGCCAGGTGGTGAAGGCGGTCCATTCCCAGCCGCGGCGGCGCGCGATATCAGCCGCTGAGAGGTGGCGGGTGTATTCGACCGATGTCGCAGCGAAGGCGAGTGCTGCTTGGACTTGTTGGGGGACAAGGGAACTGGCGAAGATCCGCAGCTCGAAGGTCTCCGGTGGGCGAACGTTGATGGCCTGGTAGCGTGCCGCGGACCGCTCGCCCTTGGCGTGGTCGAGGGCCTGCGAGCGTGCGTAGGGGGAGAATTCCGCCCACTGGGAGGAGTGCCGCCGCGCGAGTGTCGTGACCGGGTCCTCGTTGCGGTACACGAATTTCAGCCACCGGTAGGCGTGTGCGGGGGAGTCGAACCCGGTACGGGAGACATGCACGTGGATGCCGACGTCGGTATCGGTGTAGCAGCCCAGCAGCCGCAACCGGCCCAGCAGCGGCCACGGGAATCGTGCCTGTGCGTACGCGTAATCCATAGGGTGGGTGACCAATTCGAACCCGCACGGGCGGATGGAGGAGTCCTCCTTCAGGTAGGCGAGGTTTCCGAGGTGGGCGAGGGCGGTGTCGACCGCGTTATCGAACTGGCGAGGGGGAGTTTTGATTTCGAGTTCGAGCCCGAGGTACAGCGGGCCGTCGCCGTGAAAGTGGGGTGCGGGTTTGTAGTCGTAGTCGTGCACGCCGGCGTGGGATGGATGCGTGTCCAGGCAGGACTCGCAGTAGCTTTCCTCGCGGCGGATCAGGGTGAAGCAGTCCGAGCATTCGCGGTAGTCGTCGTACTCGCAGGTGGAGCAGACTCGGTTGCCGCCATCGACCGAGTAGGTGTCCACGGCCAGGTGGCCGCAGTCATCGCAGCTGGAGTAGGCCTGGGCGCAGTTGGTGCAGACGTCGGCGGCACCGATCACGGTGTGGATGTCTTGGGTGTAGACGTCGCATTCCCCGCACTGTTCCCACCCGATCAAGCACTCGCTGCACAGGAAGGTGTCCGCGACGGTCCGGGTTGTGGTGCGGGTGGGGGCGGTGCAGTCATCGCAGCGAGTCAGGTTCTCGGCACATGCCGGGCACAACCGCTCACCCTCTACGGTGGAAACCACCCGGGTCTCGATGACGGGATCGGAGCATTCCTCGCACGCAGGGTCGATCAGCGTGGAAGTGGGCATGACGGATCACGACCTTTCGGTGAAAACGAAAAGAACCCCGCGCGCAGCCGAAGGTGGGCTGGACGCGGGGTTCTCGAGGGACAGATCAGTTTGTCGACGTGCGGTGCGACGTCTTACCTGGTGCGGCGCGGTGCCGCGTGGCGGGTATCAGGGAGGGTGGGCTGTGTGATGAGATGCCGCAGGCACTGCGGCGTTTGGTGAGGCAGTCGCAGTCGGGGAAGGCGGTTTCGCAGTCGAAGCACCAGCCACAGCGCGAGCAGTAGCGACCTTGGTGGTCCAGATCCAGGCGCTCGCAATGCCCGCACAGATACCGGCGCGGGCGCGGCGGTGGCCAGCGTTGTGACGGCGGCAGGTAGCTGGTGTTGGAGTACCAGATCCCGTCCACCCAGCACCCCGCCCGCTCCCCGAACAGGTAGGCGTGATGCTGATAGGCGGGGTCGATGGTGAGTATCACCAGTTTGCTCGACCCCAGCCACGACGCCAGCCCCCGTCCGCCCCGGTGAGTGTCGATCGACCCGAACGGCTCGCGCGGTAAATAGTCCTCGGCGGCTATACGGGTGTCCGAGCGCGGATCGTAGGGGCCCGGATGCACCCGCTTGGGAAGAACACCGTTGTGCGCCAACACCGTTCGCGGGTCTCCGCCGACCCGGAACGGATGACAGTTGCTGCGCCCGTGTGTGCCGTGGGTGGCGTAGCGGGAGTGGAACAACGCCGCCCCGTCGGGGTAGCGGTCGCGCACCTGGGTGAATTTGTCGATCACCGTCGCCGCCCGCATCCCGCGGCCGACGAGGATCCGTCGTCCGGCGATGACCGCGAAACCGTGCCCATGCGGATTCGCCGACGCCCCGAACATCAGCGCGACCGGGTCAGGGATGACACTGGGTGGGAAGTAGGTCAGCAGGCACATGCGAGGTCCTCCATCTCCGCCAACAAGGGCTGGTAGTCGGGGTGATCGGCCACCCAGGCAGCGAACCGCGCCCATTCCCAGCCGCCGGCGCGAACATCGGCGACGCGAAGTGTGCGGGTGTAGTGGATGGAGGCGGCGGTGAAAGCCAACGCTGCCTGCACTCGCTGGGCGTTCAGGGAGCTGGCGAAGACCCGCAGCTCCAGGGTTTGGCGCGGGTAAGGGTTGATCGCTTGATACCGGTCCAGGCCGAGCGCGTGCTGGGGGCCTTTGGAGGTGTCCTTGACCCGTGCGCGTGCGGCCCGGTCGAACGGTGCGTAATGCGAGCGGCGTCGCGCGATCGTGGAGACCGCGGACTCGTTGCGGTACAACAACTTCATCCACCGGTAGATGTGCGCCGGGGAATCGAACCCGGCCCTGCTGGCATGAACATGCAAACCGACACTGGTATCGGTTTCACAGTCCAGGTCCTCGAGGGCTTCGAGCAGCGGCCACGGGAAATGATCGATCGCATGCCGGTACGACATGGGGTGCGTGACGAGTTCGAATCCGGTGGGCCGGATCGAGGAATCCTGTTTGAGATAGCCCAAGTGCCCCAGGTAGTTGCCGGCGACCGACACGCATTCGCCGTAGCGGTAGTCGGGGACGATGATCTCCAGTTCCATCCCCAGATACAGCGGACCCTTCCCGTGGAAACGGGGGTCGGGCTTGTAGCTGTAGTTCCACACGTGCGGGCGACGAGCGCAGCAGTCGCAGGAGCGGCCGCCGCGCAGGAGGGTGCCGCAGTCCGGGCAGGACTCGAACTGCTCGGCGCAGCGTGTGCAGGCGCGGTGCCCGCCGGAAACGTAGCGGCTGGAGGCACAGTATCGGCTGCACCGGAAGCACAAGTCGAAGAAGACGGCAGCGCAGTGCAGGCACACCGCCTCGTCGGTGTTGGTGCGCACCTGCGGGTCGGTCAACCTGCGACACGACACGCACGGCCGCCACCCGGCGATGCACCGGCCGCACAGCTGCTGATCGTCGGCGGTGTCGGTCACTGTGATCGCGAAGTCACGGCAGCTCCCGCACCGCGTCAGCAGCGGCACGCAGCGGCCGCACACAGGCAGGTCCTCGATCGGGTACCGGTCACCCGGATCGCGGGTTCGGCAGACCGTGCATGGGGGATAGAGGTCGATACCGGGCATGGCAGTGCACCTTCCGCAGAACGAAAGAACGCCAGGCCAGAGCTTTCGCTCCGACCTGGCGTTCACGGTCAGTAAAGGGTGTTCGGCTACGTCACCGGATCACCGCGACAAGCCCGCCGCAGGGTGATCAACCACGGGTGGGCAATGACGGCGGAACCCTGTGCGAAACAGGGGGTTCGAATCCCGTCCGCGGGTTGGTTGAGTTGTGGATGGATGGAGATCGATCGAGTCGAACCTGCTCACGCCGTCTGGCACCGAAGTCGTCATTGCGAGCGCGGTGTCGTGAAGGACGAGCAGCCGCTGATAGGCGTGCCCGTACCAGCGGGTCTCGGATCCCGGCCGCTACCGTGGGATACACCGAGTTCGGTGCGGCGGTGAAAACTCCTTCAAGTGGCAGGGATCCGAGACAGCCCAATACCCCGGTGCTGCTACAAATAGCTCAGGCTGGAGGGTGGGACGCACGCCCGCCCGCCAGCCCTTCCACTTGATCCGGCGCCGGCGGCCCCCGTGCCGCACCACCACGTGTAGCTGGTGGTCCGAACTGTCGCGATCATCAACACCTCCGATTCGGTACGCTGGGGATCGGGAGAATCGGGCAGACGGGCCGCAGGAGGAGTCCGCTATGCCTACCACCGGTTCGAAACGCTCGTCGCGCACCCCACAGCACCCGGAAGTCCTTGAACGCCTGGAACGTTCGCGCGAGCGGGTGCGGGCACGACGCGCCCGAGCCCGTCAACGCGAGCAAGCCATCACCGCAGCGGTCAAGCAATACCTCGCGGCCTTGGAAGTGATCGCGGCCCGGGAACGCAGACGAGACAGCGACATCGAGGCATTACGCAAACAGATCACGGTGCTGCAAGAGCGTGCCGCCGAGGACATCGCGGACCATCGCCTTCAGCAGGCGCTGGCCGCCGCCACGATCCGTGACCAGGATCAAACCGACGACGATGTCGCCGAACTCCTCGAAATCACTCTCAAAGAAGCGCGCCAACTGATTACCGCGGCGCGCTCAGCGACAACCGCGGCCGAAACCACGAGCAGATCAATCGGCCAAGTCGCGCCCGCGCCAGACCCTCCGGCACAGCGAGAAGATGCCGAGTCTCCCCGGCCAGGGCTGACGGAGTAGCAGAGGCGATCGGTGGCAGTGAAGTCCCTGAGCTGTCGTCGCTGGTTTGGGTGAGGTTGGTCGCTGGGGAGAAGGTAGGCCAACTCGGTCGGCCACGGGTAGACGCCGGGCGCGGGATCCCTGACCGCCTCAATCAACGTCTTGCCTGGGGTCACCGTCCACGCCGACTCGATAACGCGGAACACGTTGAACCCGCCGCTACCGATGCGCACGAGATCACCGTTGTCGAAATGCACGCACATTGCGAACGACACCGACAGACAGCCGAACCCAGGCCACGTCAGATGTTGGCGTAACCACCAGCGTTCCACACCAACCACCTGAAGTGCTGCGGTGCGAACGCCTGCCTGCCGGGAATAGCCGGTGCGGGAGACATCGGCCAGAATGCCACGCCACAACGATGGCAGTAGAACGCGGCATGCCAGACAGCGTGAGCGGTGCGGCGTCCACGGGAAATGCGCCCGTTGCGACGGCCACGAAACGCAGCAACACCGAGCACCAGTAAGCCCGGCGCGGCGATCCCGCCAACAAGCAAGGCCGCCCCAGCCAATATGCCCAAGTTTGTCGTCTCAGGATTGTCCGACGTGGCCACGGACGCAACGCCGATCACAACGGCGAACAATGCGGGCAGCAGCAACAACAGGCCGAGCGTTGTGAGCCGTCCCACAGGGCGACGAGCGGGCTCGCGTGCAAGACTCCGCGCTAATGCGGTGGTGTTAGTGCGTTCGACCGTCGCAATGCCGTAGACCGGCAACAAGCCAGTAGAAGCCACTCCCACGCCGGAATAGACGTTGGTCTCGGAGCTAGTCGATACCCCATCCGCGTGCAAGGCAGGCACACTCTGGACCAAGTCGAGTTGGCGGCAGTGCGGACACTCGATGCCGATGTCCATGCGGGGGTCCCCCTCCCAAGCCGCTGTGCTGTAGTGGCGTGTCCGTGGTGCTGGTACCTGCAACGAAAGCTCTGTGGGGTATCCAACACCTTCAGTGACCTGCTGTCGAGAGGTTGTCGTGAGCTGATGCATCGGTCAGTCCCTTTCGCCTAGCTAGCTGACTTAACAGGGTTAGTGAGTGTCGACAACGGGAGCGCTACGGCCTGGGAAGACAGCGCATCGCCGACATAGGGACGGCCGCGACCTCGCCACTGATGTGGTCCGATTCGTTGGCATCAGCCTCGCTCCGCAACGCGTGCTCCTCCGGGCTCACGCCCGTGTCTCTGAGTGCTGCAGCTTCGCTGAGTATTCGGCTGATTGTCGATCGGCTTTTGTTGAGTTCCTGGGCGATTCGGGTGGTCGACCACCTGTCGAGGTGGTGATGTGCCAGTGCCTGCGCGACAAGCTCGGGGTCGCGGCGACGGGCCGGATCGCGTGCGCACAGCTGCATGGCCAAGTCCGTGAAGTCCTGATGCGCTCCGTCCGCGTCGGAAGGCGTGTGCACGCGTCCGGTCTCGGAAACAGCAGCGGATCGAGTCGGCATCGACAGAGATTCTCAGACCACTGTGAATCCGTTTAAGACGCGCCTCCTCAGTGTCGACGTAATCGGCACCTGTTGAAACGCCATCGCAGCAGGGCGGCGGGATGCGGAGTTCGTGTATCTAGGCATGTTCAGAGAGTTCCGCGACGAGGGTGGGCCGTGATTCGCGTATGTGCGCGGAATGCTGATACGAGCAGACATAGTATCGCGATACTGTGCTATAAGCATTTAGCTATGTATCTCCCCGATAGGGGATCCTGCGAACGTGAGCCGTTCGACCACGGACTGCCCGGACGGGGCTGAGGGGTGGGCGAGGGAGTAGCATTATGCTAGGAGGATCAGCAGGCTGGCCAGCACCTTGGAGGTCAGCTGATGATTGGACGTCGACCGCCGCGCTCGTCGCGAACGGATCGGTCACCAGAAATGGCGCAGCGGGTACAACGCTCACTCGAGCGCGTGCGTCGTCGCCGTGAACTCGCCCGCGACCGCGCTATCGCCGCGGCGATGCGCCGCTATCTGTCCGAGTGGCAGGCGATCACCGCATGCGAGACCAAGCGCGACGCTCAGATCGCCGAACTGCGTCGGCAGATCAGCGTCGTCGAAGACGACCGTGCCGGGAGAAAGATCGGCGTGAGCGTCGATCGGTGCGATGGTCGCTTGGCTGGGGAGACTATCGGGTGTCGTTGTAGCGGCCGACCTGCCAGATATGCCATCGGAACTGCTTCGGTGACAACGGCTGTCGCACCGGCACACCCGCGATGGCGAGTGCGGCCAGAACGCGGTTCCACAGCGATGGCAATGGAATCTGGCGCCTCACAGCGCATGTGCGTGCCCTTCCGCGACATCGCAGGTTCTCGCCATGGCTGAGTTGGCAACGCCGAAAGAAGCGGCGGAGTACTTGCGGACCACCGTCGGCAAGCTCGCCAACGACCGGCATCTCGGCGTCGGGCCCCCTTACGTGAAGTTTGGCCGCAAAGTTCTCTATCCGTGGAAGTCCTTGCGGACGTTTGTGGAGGAGCACACGATCCGCAGTCTGTAACGCTGTACCACACCAGGTAGATGGCAACCTATCAGTTACCGTCAGGGGGCTTCACCTTGTCCTCGGTATTTCCTACGCTTCTCGCCGAGCTGCATAGCTGAATTGCGCCACGCTGCGGTTGAGAACGAGCGAGTAGGAAGGACTACGCATATGGATAGAGGACAGTTAACGCTGGGTTATCTAAACAAGCCGGAACGAGGAGGCCCGCGATACGTCGGCGGCGCGGTCGAGAACGAGGTGGCGCCGTATGTCGCAGTATGAGCTGACACCTGGAGCTCATGGGAGGTTCAGCGAGCCCAAATGGAACGAAGCTCGGAAGATCTACCAGGTTCATTGCCTCGTTGGCGAGCCGTATGGCGATCCATCGAAAGTCCATGCCTCAGGAAAGACCAAACCGAAAGCCATTGCGAATCTCAAGAATCGGCTTGCTGCATGGAAACCGCGTGCCCAATCGGTTGGTACTTATCCACCGGAGGTGACCGTCGAGGCTCTATGCAGAGCGTGGCTCCGCACCTATGAGAACGACAGGCAGAAGCGGCCTCAGAACGCAAAGCATTATCGGCGCGAGATCGAACCGGCCACGAAGGGCCGAGCGAAAGCCGACAAGATCACGCTAGCTGGGTCGGTCCTGGGAAGGATGAAGGCGGCCGAGACGAGGCCGTTCCACATCCGCATACACTTGGAGTTACTGAACGGGTTTTCGTACAAGAATGCCCGCCAGAAGTCCATCCTGCGCAACGCGTTTCAGATGCTTGTTGACGACGGCTTCCGTGATGACAATCCCGTCGACACGGTGAAGGGCTACAAGGGAAGTCGGGCCAAACAGCCGGGAAGCCGCGCAAGAAAGGTGCGCAACCCGTTTTTCCCCGATGAGCCGCAGCCGTTCACCCCCCAAGAGCTCAGCTGGTACTGGCAGGCTGAACGTGACTACTTCCCTCGCCCGAACCAATCCCGTGTGTTCGAACAGCGATACATGGATTTTACGAAGCTGATGTACGAGCTCGCTGCTCGCCCGAGCGAGGCTTTGTCCGTTCGCTTCGACGACGTCGACTTCGACACGCATGAAGTGATTGTCTCTGGCACTATCGTCGATACCGAACTGCGTGTGCGGCAACTCAAGGAAGTCATCGAGCAGTATCGGCTGCCTCACGACGAGATCGTCTTGCCTCGTGGGTGGCCGAACTACGACGATGACGACATTGTCGGCGTCGCCTACCGTCAGCCGTTCACGAAGACCGCACGATCGATGCGGACGATTAAGGTTGGCCCTGACTGCATGGCAATGCTGCGCCGGCGACAGACAGCAGCGGCACCCGGTCACCGACTGGTGATCCCAAGCCGGACCGGCCAAGTGGTGCGGTCGGAGCAGATGTCCAAGACCTGGGCGGCGATTGTCAAGGGGCTGGACCTCGAGTGGTCGACGGTAAAGACGCTCCGCTCCACCCGTGCGACGCGCGTAGCCGAAAAGTACGGGCTTCCGGCTGCCCGGCTGATCCTGGGGCACGAGGTGGATTCGGCCGTGACCGCGAGGCACTACGTCCCAGAGGCTCGCCACGTTGTTGATCTCGCCGATGCCCGGTGATGCGCAAGTGGTTGGTGCTGACCCACCCAAAACGGCCACAAAACGGTCACTGGAGATCTGAAGCTATGTTAATCCGCAGGTCAGGCGAGGAAACAGAGTCATGAGGTTACACCGAGCCGATCCTGCATCGCCGTCGCCGCGAGGCGAAGGCGCTGGCCTGCGTGTAGTCCCGCGCCGCGCATTTCCTGGTGGGCCGGGGTGGGCCAGGAGATGCGCGTTCCGGCGCCAGACGAGTTTCGACTCCCCTTTATCAGTCCGTTACTCTTGGTGTCGCACGAGATCGTTCAATTTGTGAGGAAGATTCATGGGAAGCGTTGTGCTCGACATCGTGGCACTGCTCGCCAATCGCGCAGCTATGTTCTGGAATTGGCTGGCCACCGGATCGGCGGGCTTCCCGCCGCTGTGAGTGGTGCAGTGAACGATGGATTTCTATAGTCGAATCCCCTGGTCAGATTCTTGGCCGGGGGATTTTTCTGTTCATGCTCGGGCGGAACGGTGTCGAAGCATTCAGGTTGCAAGGCGGTGGGGGCGCGGCGACAGCGCGTGTGGCCGGATTGTGTGGCCAGTCCAACGCCGAAGCTCCCGCTGTCGATCTGATCGCCTGCACGACCGTCTTCTGGAATTGTGCATTACACCGGCCGGCGGGCATCTCGCCCTACTCGTTTGTCGCTTCTGCCGACGTCCGGTTGTCTCGTGATCGTCCGTGGAGAAGGTGATTTCGTGCTCGATACCCCCCCGCGAAACGGATCCAGCTCGTATCTTGATCATGTGAGCACCACCGGCCCCGTTCGCACACGGTCACGTATCCCTCGTTGGTTCGTTCTTTGGATGGGGCTGTTGATCGCGCTCGTCGCGGTGTGCTGTCTGGCGCTGTTCTGGCAGCTGGCCGCTGCGGGAACGTTCCCGACCATCGTCGTGCTGTGGCTGGTTCTCGGTGTGCTCAGCGCGATCGCGTGGCTGTTCGGACTGCTCGGCCTGCTGCGCTACCGCGCCGTCTTCCATAGTCTCGCCTCGCCCGCCCTCATCGCAGTTCTGCTGGCGTCGGTCTGGTTCGATATTCCGGAAACCACCGGCTGGTGGCTGTCGCGCGCCATTCTCGAGGATCAGGCAGCCGACTGCGTCAATCCCGGTCACCGCACCCGGCTAGGTGTCTACGTCATCACCTACATCACTTCCCGTGACGGCGGTTGCCTGTTCTATACCCAAGCGGGCGAATCGAATACAGGCGGATTCGCCTACTTCTCCGACGCTGCTGCTCCACCTCACCTCGGCGCACCCCCCACTCACGGCATCGAGTACCAGACTTTCGCGGGTCAGTGGTACCGGTTCACCGAGAAGTCGTGATCGTTTTCAGCGGTTGAACAGACCGCTGCCTCTCGACAGTTCTCCGGCCGGGTTGCGCCGGTCGAATGCGAATTCGCGGTGACATCACCACGCGATCTCGTACGGTGATGTGCCGCCCCGATTCCACAGCGCGTGTGCTGACCAGCCCTGCGAGCGTCTGCGGAGTTCTACGGGAGCAAGTGCTACACGGGTAGTCGTAAGCCGAAAGGTGCTGGCCGCGTAGTTTCGGCATCTCGCGGTTGTTCGAACCTCCAGCCGTCCGAGGGTATCCGGCTGCACGCTGGTCGAGGTGGCTGGGAACATCTGCTCCGCCGTGCCACGCGTCAGACGGTAGACCGCTACGGTGTGCGATCGCACTGGTGATCGTCGTGCTCCCAGAATGCGCTAATCGTGGCATAGTAGCCCACTCGTCATCGTCGAGCAATCTGTGAATGGTATTCGCTAGTTCGGAGAATATGCTACTGACCTCGGATATTGATAGTAGCTACTCGGTAGTAGGTTGAGTTCCGTGAGGCGCTCATCGTTTGCTGATGGAAAGGCCGTTCTAGTTGGTCTCTGTCAGTGGGATCTGCCGGGTGGGGGTGAGCGCCTTGGCCGAATACACACCGACACTGGTCGTTCTCTATGACGTGGGTTCTTCGGAACCACGACGAGTGGCCGAGTTCAGGCTGACATCCGGGGGTGCCGCGGCGCTCACCGTGCTCGACCCTCGCGGATGCTTGGTTGCCGAGCGCTGGCACAACCGCGGTCTCAAGGTCTACGACCCGCCCAGCCGGATCAGGTCCGACGATGGACCACGGTTCCTGCGTGAGCTGATCAGGTCAGCGGGGATGAGTTACTACCGTGTAGTCGACGAAAGCGCAGGAAAGTCGGCGACGAGGGTCGGTCGCACCCCGTGGCAGCGGCGGCCGGATCAGAGTTCCGGCGGGCCCCTGGCACCGCCCGCGCCGTGAGAGAGGGCGTTACCCCGCTGCTGCGCAGCATTGCCAAACGTTTGACCAGAACCTTGGACCTGGGTGCGCGGTAAGTCGAGGGCGTCTACCGACGCACCGGCAAGACCACCAGCAGTGCCGCCCGCACTTTCCGGGAGACCGACGAGCGGTCCTCGCCGCTGTTCGACGAGCCCCGGAGGATGCGGCAACCACATCCGATGCAGGTGGCGAGGACTCGACACGGTGAAAAATACGACTCGGGGTTGCCTTTCGTGCACGCCCCCGGTGCGCTGACAAGTAGGGAGATCGCGGCATATCGTGTCGATGAACTGCTCGGATTCGGCAGAGTGCCTCCCACTGCCCGAACAGACGGCGTAATCGGAGCTGATGGCCGACCTTTCGGCCCCGGAATGATCCAGCAGTTCGTCGATTCCGAACCGTCCAGAGCAGTCGGTGCCTACCCGAGAGTCCAGCAACAGCAGGTCGCCGTACTCGACTACGTCACCGGTGCACTCGACCGCCATCCGGGCAACTATCGCACCGTCGACCGCGGCGATCACCTCGACGTGGTCGCCATCGACCACGGCAGAACGTTCCCCTGTCGCAACGCCCGCTCGAGATTCCGATCGACTCCGATTTCGTCGCGGCTCATAAGGGCGAGCTACTCGAAGGCGACGTGTTGCGGGCTGTACAGAGCGTGGATATGGACCGGTTTCGGGCAGCGCTCGGCGACGTGGGTTTGCACCCCAACGCGATAGACGGAGCGGTGGCACGACTGGAAAATCTCCGCAAGCAGCAGCGGATCCCGGGCGACGTCTGGGTGTTGCCACCCTGATCGCCAGCCGGAGCACCGACCACCTGTCGGAGGGCGTTCGCGCGAATCGCGCGAGCAGTCCGTCTATTGTCGCCCGGTCCGCATAAGGTGCGAGTCGGGCCCGGCGTGCTCCAGCGCCAGGAGTTCGTCACAGACACCAAGGAATTTCCGGCGCACGTCCGCCGCGCGTTCCGCCAGTGCGGCTTGGGCACGGACGTACTCGGCGCGCCCTGCGGGGGTCTCGATGCGTACCGGCTCGTAGCCGTATTCGGAGAGATCGTAGGGGCTGGCGCGCATATCGAGTTCGCGGGCGTCGCAGGCCAGTTCGAAACAGTCCAGCAGCAGTTCCGAGGAGATCAGGGGGATCAGTTTGAAGCCCCACTTGTACAAGTCCATGTTCGTGTGCAGGCATCCCGGCTGTTCGTGGTCGACCTGGTCGGCTCGGGTCAGCGGCTCGGCGTTCCGGCCGACCGCCTCCGGGGTGAAGAAGCGGTAGGCGTCGAAATGCGTGCAGCGCAACGACATCGACTCGACCACGGCGTCGGTGCCTGCTCGACCCAGCCGTAACGGGACCTTCTGGTGGCGGATGTCGTCGGTACGATGGACCATCGCCCACTCGTGCAGCCCGAAACAGGACAGCTGTGCGGGACGGGACGCGGTGGCGCGCAGGAGGTTCGCGATGAACGCGAGGGTGTCCCGCCGCGCGGCCAAGTGGCTCGGGTCGGCCGTGAAGACGGCTCCGTCGGAGTAGAAGCCGTCGACGGACGAAGCGCATCCGTCGCTTTCGGTAGCGCACACCGCTGTCACCCGGTGGTACCCCCGGGTGCCGGCGTACTCGGCGGCGTCTGCCAGCGCGACGCCATAGCCCGGGTGCCAGCGGCGCAACTGAGTGGGCTTGTGACCGTAGTAGGTGAACAAGAAGTCGATCACCGGATGCGACAAACCCTGTGCCCGCCGCTCGAGATACGGTCCGACCAGCTTGTCGAGCCGGACTCGGTGCTCCGCGGCGGTCGCTCGCCACAGTGCGGCGGGCAGCGCTCGCACCGTCATGTCCGCACCCGGTCGCTACGGCGGGGCTCCCGTGCGCGACGCGCAGCCCTCATTCGATCACCCGATGCGTACCGTCGCGGACGGTGCCGACGAACTCCTCCACCAGGTCCTCCATGGCGACGACGCCGGTGGTATTGCCTCGTTCGTCGACCACCCGGCCGAGGTGGCTGTTGGTGCGACGCAACCGGGCCAGCGCCTCGTAGAGCGTTGTCCCCATGCCGACGGTGGGCAGCGGCCGGATGTCGGTGCGCGGGATCGGCGTCGCAGGCCCCGCGCTCTCGTCGGCGACCTTGTCGAGCACGTCCTTCACGTGCAGGTAGCCGACCAGCGAGCCGTCGCTCGCCCGCACCGGATATCGGGAGAACCCGGTCTCGGCGACGGCGGATTCGATGTCGCCGAGCGTGGTCCCGCTTCCGCGCAACGGCACCGACCACGTCGCGTCGAGCGGCACCATCACGTCGGCGACCACGCGGTTGCTGGTGTCCAGCGCCTGGGTGAGACGGCGATGTTCCTCCTCGTCGAGCAGTCCTTCCGAGCGTGACTCGCCGATCATCTCGGCCAACTCGACCGAGGAGACGGTGGCTTCGAGTTCGTCCTTCGGCTCGACGCGCAGCAGCCGCAGCGAGAGGTTGGCGGCGAGGTTGTAGAGCGCGATGAGCGGACGGGCCAGTCGTAGCCACATCAAATGCGCGGGAACGAGCAGCAGTGCACTGCGCTCCGGCCCGGCCAGCGCGATGTTCTTCGGGATCATCTCGCCGAACAGGATGTGCAGGATGACCACGATGGTCAGCGCGAGAGCGAACGCCAACGGATGCAACAGCTGCTCGGGCAGGCCGAGCAACTCGAACGGACCCTCGAGCAGATGCGCGACGGCGGGCTCACCGACGCGGCCGAGCAGGATCGAACAGATCGTGATGCCCAGCTGCGCCGCCGCGAGCATCATCGAGAGGTTCTCGCCCGCCCGGATCACCGTGTTCGCGTTGCGTTTACCTTGTGCCGCAAGCGCTTCCAATCGGTCCCTGCGAGCGGAGATGAGCGCGAACTCGGCGGCGACGAAGAAGGCATTGCCGCCGAGCAGCACGGCGGTGAGTAGTACGCCGAACAGGTCACCCATGGCTGTGCTCCTTGGTGACGAGGGCGTCGGCGGCGACCGGGATCAAGCGCACCCGGTCGATGCGTCGCCCGTCCATTCGTTCGACGCGGGCGATCCAGCCGCCGGCGCCGGGGTGCTCCCCGGTCGACCACTGTTGCGAGCGAGGATTCGGCAGCACGACTTCGTCGCCCGCCACCGGGATCCGGCCCAGCCTGGTCAGCACGAGGCCGCCCAGGGTCTCGTACTCGCCCTCGGGGGCGTCGTATCCGGTGGCTCGGGAGACCTCGTCGATGCGCAGCAGGCCCGAACAGTCCCAGCCGTCGGACACGCGCCGCACATCGCGCTCCTCTTCATCGTGCTCGTCACGCACGTCGCCGAGGATTTCCTCGATGATGTCCTCCATGGTGACCAGGCCCGCGGTACCGCCGTATTCGTCGACGACGAGCGCGACCTGCATACCATCGGCACGGATGCGTTCGAGCACCTCGTCGCCGTCCAGGCTCGCAGGCACGATGGGCACCGGGCGGGCGAGTACCTGCAGGGGAGTGCTGCGGCGCCCATTTGCCGGGTGCGTGAATGCCTGTTTGACGTGCACGAAACCCAACGTGTTGTCGAGATCGCCGTCGATCACGGGAAAACGGGAGTAGCCGGTGCGGCTCGTCGCATCGATGAGATCGGCGATGGTGTCGAATTTGTCCAGTGATTCGATCTTGACCCGTGGCGTCATCAGTTCCTCGGCGCTGCGCTCGCCGAACTGCAACGAGCGATCCATCACCTGTGCGGTGCGCTGGTCGAGCGCCCCGCGCAGTGCGGATGTACGCACCAGCGAACCGAGCTCCTGGGGGGACCGCGCCGAGCGCAACTCTTCGGCCGGCTCGACGCCGAACCTGCGGACGACCCAGTTCGCGGTGCCATTCAGGAAATGGATCATCCACTTGAACGCTACCGAGAACCCGATCATCGGACCGGCTGTGGCGCGGGCGGTGGCGAGTGGCTTGGCGATGGCGATGTTCTTCGGCACGAGCTCGCCGTAGATCATCGACAGCGAGGTGGCCAGCACCAGGGCGAGCGTCAGTGCGACGCCGTGCGCGGCGGCGTCACTCAGTCCGATCCCGGTGAATACCGGATTCAACAGCCTGGCCAGCACCGGCTCGGCGATGTAACCGGTGATCAGCGTGGTGATGGTGATGCCGAGCTGCGCGCCGGACAGCTGGAACGACAGCGTGCGATGCGCCTTGCGGACCATCCTCGCTTGCACGTCGCCGGTGCGAGCATGCGCCTCGACGGTGCTGCGTTCCAGTGCGGTGAGAGAGAACTCTGCGGCGACGAACAGCGCGGTGCCGACCGTCAGCGCGACGAACCCGATCAGGCTGAGCGCATTGAGTGCGACGGACATCGTCAGCACCACCCGAACGGTGCTGAGTACCAGCCGGGGAAGGGGACGACTGCGGAGTGAGGGACGCCGGGTTTGTCACCCGGCTCGGTAGAGGAGCCCTCCTGTGCGGCGCCCTCGGACGCGGGTGACAACTGGATCCTTTCGGGAAATGAGTCATGGTGCCGGTGACCGGCAACCACTATGTTACCGGCCCACGCGTCGAGTCGCGTGGGCCGGTGCCCGCTGTTTCAGGGTGTCGGGTTCACCAACCGCTGGGTAGCGGACGGCCTTCGGCGAATCCGGCCGCGGACTGCACGCCGAGTACGGCACGGTCGTGGAATTCCGAGAGGTTGCGCGCCCCCGCGTAAGTGCACGCGCTGCGTACGCCCGAGCAGATGTGGTCGATGAGGTCCTCCACCCCGGGCCGTTCCGGGTCCAGCCGCATCCGCGAGCTGGAGATGCCCTCCTCGAACAGCGCTTTGCGCGCGCGGTCGAATTCGCTGTCGGATGCGGTGCGGGCGGCGACGGCACGCTTGGACGCCATACCGAAGCTTTCCTTGTACGCGTTACCATCGCGGTCGACCCGCAGGTCGCCGGGCGACTCGTAGGTGCCGGCGAACCACGAGCCGATCATCACGTTGGACGCGCCCGCCGCGAGCGCGAGCGCCACATCACGAGGATGGCGCACGCCGCCGTCGGCCCAGATGTGCACGCCGAGTTCCCTGGCGGCGGCGGCGCACTCGGCCACCGCGGAGAACTGCGGACGGCCGACGCCGGTCATCATGCGGGTGGTGCACATGGCGCCGGGGCCGACACCGACCTTGATGATGTCGGCACCCGCCTCGGCGAGGTCCTTGGTGCCCTCGGCGGATACCACATTGCCCGCCACGAGCGGGACGCCGAGACCGAGATCGCGCACGGCGGCAAGGGTTTCGAGCATCTTGGCCTGGTGACCGTGTGCGGTGTCGATGACGAGCAGATCGGCGCCCGCGTCGACGAGGGATTTGGCCTTGGCGGCGACGTCGCCGTTGATGCCGACCGCGGCCGCGACGCGCAACTTGCCCATGGCGTCGACGGCGGGTTGGTAGATGCCGGCGCGGAGGGCGCCGGTGCGGGTCAGCACCCCGGCCAGGGTGCCGTCCTCGGCGGTGAGCACGGCGAAGTCGGCGTGCTCGGTGTGCAGCAGGTCGAACAGATCGCGTGGGGTGGCGCTGGCCGGGGCCCGCACGAAATCGGTGACCGCGACCTCGCGGAGTCGGGCGAATCGGTCGACGTCGGCGCAGGAAGCCTCGGTGACCACGCCGGCCGGACGCCCGGCGTCGACCACGACGACGGCGCCGTGCGCGCGCTTGTGCATCAGGGCGACCGCCTCGGAGACCGAGCGGTCGGGGGCGAGAGTCACCGGGGTATCGGCGGTCAGCGAGCGGCTTTTGACAAAAGCGATGGTGTCGGCCGCCGCGCTGTTCGGCAGATCCTGCGGGAGAACCACGATGCCGCCACGACGTGCCACGGTCTCAGCCATCCGGCGCCCGGCTACTGCGGTCATGTTCGCCACGACGATCGGGATCGTGGTGCCGGACCCGTCGGCTGTCGACAGGTCGACGTCGAAGCGCGACGCGACATCCGTCCGATTCGGGACCAGGAAGATGTCGTCGTAGGTCAGGTCGTATGGCGGCTGGTGACCGGGGAGAAAGTGCACTTGACCGATGATAACGGGGACCCGTGCGCGCCGCGCCGTTCTCCCGGCAACGCCACCTGCCACACGGTTCGCCCGCCCCGAGTTCCGAGCGCTGTGCCCCGACGACGATCCCACGACTTCTTCGCGGCCCGATCGGCGCTGGGAACGGTCCAGCCCGGACCCGTGCGCGCGCGGGCGAGCACAGCAGCTGCGGGGTCGGTCATGAGTACGTACGGCAGCGTGACGAGCAGCTGTTTTCCGTACCGGCCCGGCGGTGTCGATGGGGTCATTCAAACATTTCTCATCACGTTCTCAACCGGATGCGTTGCCACTGTGTCGCGGCGAGCGTCCGACGGGATGCCGCCCAGGTCGGCCGCGGTCGAGTCGATGCTCGGTACAACAGGATTCGGTGAGATCTCGGAGAATCCGGCTGATGCTGTGCAGGATTCGGAGGACGCCGCCACGGATGCCGGCAGGCGTCACTACTCTTGACGACCCTGCTGGGCGGCCGCCCGGTACGGCACCGATGTCACGGTGCGCACGTCGGATCGTCGCGGTCAGGCGGTGGCCTGCGAGCGGGAGAGCGCGATCGTGGTTGCGCACATGACGATCACCGCCAGCCCGGTGACCACGAGGCCGAGGGTGTTCGTCCGAAAGTGTTCATCCAGCACGGTGAGTCCGAGGAAGGCGGCGGCGAGTGGCTCGGCGATCGTCACGGCGGGCAGGGACGCGGCGAGCGGTCCGGCCTGGAAGGCGCGCTGCTGAAGGTAGACGCCGGTCACGCCGGCCGCGATCAGCGCCCAGGTCTGCCAGCTGCCGAGTACGTGCAGGAGGCCGTGCTCGAACAGGTCGGTGACATAAGAGGTGAGGGCGGCGGCGAGTCCGTACAGCGAGCCGCTGACCGCGCCGAGCAACAACGCTCGGCGTGCCGGGTCCACCGCGATGATGCCGCCCACGACAGCCCCGACGATCAGGGCGAGCATGAATCCGAGCGGGAGGATCCACTCGCGCAGGGGTGCACTGGTATTGCCTTCGGTCGGGTCGCCGACGAGCAGGAAACATGCCAGCGCTGCGGTCAAGATCAGCGCGGTGAGCCAGGTGCGGGGCGTAATGCGGCGATTATTGAGTCGCGCTGCCAGGGGCAGCGCGAACACCAGGGCACTGACCAGGATCGGCTGCACAAGGAGCACGGCACCGAGTGCGAGCGCGGCGACCTGCATCGCGTATCCGCCCGCGTCGCCGACGATGCCCGCCAACCAGCGCGGGTTACGCGCCAGCGATCGGACGAGGGATTCCCCCTCCGGTACCGCCGCGGCCGCCCGTTGCTGGGTGACCGCCGCGACAGCGAACAGCAACGCCGCGAGCACTGCGCAGGCGACGGCCCCGATCGGGTGATTCGACACCTATTAGTTTGCTACATGATTGCCATGTCGCGGCGACTGCTGTGCTCGCACGGCGCGTCGTCGTGGTCGCCCGGGTGTGTCGCCGGACCCGGAACCCGCGTCGCGGCTGGAGAACTCCGTCGTACTGCCGGAGTTGCGTACCCGCGTTGCCCCAGGTGCGCCCGCATGCCGTCCTGCGGAGTTGCTCGTCGCCGAGTTTCCAGCCGGTGTGACACCGCCGCGTCGGCCCGACGTGGCCTTGGCGAGTCCGCCGATACGATCGGCAGAAGATGCCCCCGAGCTCTGTCGTGCGCCCGACTTGTTTGCCGCGCCCGCGCCACGGCTACCGGAAGCGGCCTGCTCGCCCCGACGCCCCGGCTTCCTGCGGGGAGACTTCGTCGTGCTCGCGACGGGCGCCGGTGCGGGCGTCGCCGCAATCGGAACGCCGGAGGGGCGCCGCGCGCCGGTGATCTCGATCAGCGTGCGGTCGCCCGGACGCACCTCGACTCCCTCGACCTCGACCCCGGCCTTGCGTGCCATCGTCTCGACGTCGCGCCGTTCCTCGGTCATCACGAGTGTGACCACCACACCGTCCTCGCCCGCGCGGGCGGTGCGCCCGGCCCGGTGCAAGTAGGCCTTCGGCTCGGCGGGCGGATCGACGTGCACGACGAGGGAGATTCCGTCGACGTGGATGCCACGTGCGGCGACATCGGTGGTGACCAGGACCGGCACCGACCCGTCGGCGAACGCCGCGAGCGTGCGGGTCCGGTTGTTCTGTGCCTTGCCGCCGTGCAGTGCGCCCGCGGGGACGCCTGCGCCCCGCAATTGCTTGGCCAGCCGATCGGCGCCGTGCTTGGTGCGAACGAACATGATGGTCAGCCCGTCGCGGGCAGCGATCTCGGTGGCGACGGCTCGCTTGGCCACCTTGTCGCGCACGTACAGCAGGTGGTGCGACATCGTCGCGACCGAGGCCGAGGGCGGTGCGGTGGAATGGGTGACCGGGGAGCGCAGGTAACGCTTGACCAGCTTGTCGACCTCCCCGTCGAGTGTGGCCGAGAACAGCAGTCGCTGACCGTGTTTCGGTGTGCGGTCGAGCAGCTTGGTGACTTGCGGCAGAAAGCCCATGTCGGCCATGTGGTCGGCTTCGTCCAGCGCGGTGATCGATACGTCGGACAGGTCGGCGGAGCCCTGCATGATGAGATCGGCGAGCCGGCCCGGCGTTGCGATGAGCAGGTCGACGCCGCGCGCGAGTCGGTCGGCCTGGCGCTTGATCGGCGCGCCGCCGACCACCGAGGCGACCCGAAGGCCGAGCGCGCGCGCCGGTTCGTCGAGAGCCCGTTCGATCTGTGCTGCCAGCTCACGGGTCGGCACCAGCACGAGCCCGCGCGGCTTGCCGGGTTTGGCGGGTGAGCCGGCCAAGCGGGTGAGCATCGGGAGGCCGAAGGCGAGGGTCTTCCCGGAACCGGTCGGCCCCCGGCCGAGTACGTCCTTGGCGGCCAAGGCGTCCGGCACCGTGGCGGCCTGGATCGGGAACGGCGTCTCGATGCCGTCGCGCCGCAGTGCCTGCACGAGCACGGCGGGCAGGCCCAGTTCCGCGAAGGTCACGGTGGGCGCCGCGGCGACGGATGTCGAGGGGGTCACGAGGGATGTATGCCTTTCGTCGCACAGCGCGTTCGACGCGAACGCGCTGTTCGGTGGGTTCGAGAGCGGTGCACGATGCGGTTCATCGCGCGCTGCGGCGCGAGTGATCGCATGCCGCGTGAGGAGCTGGCGCGGCCGATCGGAGACCGGGCCGAGAGTCCAGGATACGGCCTGGCGGATCAGCCGTGGAACAGCCGACTGAGTTCGACCAGCCAGGGTACGGCCACGGCCTGCGTCGGCACCACGAGGATGGCGGCGGAACCGAGGTAGGCGGCTGTGGCGATACGCACGTCGCCGATCCGATCGTTGAGTCGCTGGATGCGGATCAGTGTGGTCGGACCACCCGCGGCGAGCGCGCCTTGCGGTGCGGTGGATTTCGCGCACGCGATCAGGGCGCGGGCGAGCGGTTTCGGTCCGGTGACTTTGACTGCGGAATCGTCGGCGAGCAGTTCGATCAGCAGTTTCACCGAGCCGAGTGCCGCCTTGCTGCGCACCACTCTCGGGAACGCCTCGTGCACTGCGGTGAAAGCCTCCAGCACCAGATCGTGCCTCGCCCGCAGGTGCGACCGCTCGTGACTCACGATGGCGGTGACCTCGGCATCCGCCAGATTGGTCAGCGTGCCCTCGCTGAGCACCACCCGCTGGCGCAGGCCGGGTAGGCAGTACGCGATCGGCTCGGTAGCCGCCAGCACCCGGATGTCGGCGGCGCGGCGGTGCGGACCGCCCTGGTCGAGCAGGTCGACGAGCATGCGGTGCCGGGCACGCCGCCTGCGAGTGTGCACGCCGACCCGGACTATCGCGTAGATCAGTCGGGCGCCGACCAACAGCGTGAGCGCGAAGACGGACACATAAGCCAGCCACAGCGGCACGCCGAGCGCGTCGATCTCGCGGGTCGGTGCGGTGGTCGGATGTCCGTCCGGGCCGGGTACGAGCAGCTCGGACGCAATGGCGAGTCCCGACCCGAACGCGCTGAGCACGGCGGCGAGCGCAATGGCCTGCCAGAGCACCAGTGCGGCACGAGGTGTCCGGTAAGTCCAGGTTGCTCGGCTGAGCAAAGCCGGGGCAGGTCCCGCGAGAAGCAATGCGAGTCCGGCGAAGACCGGCGCTGTTGCGTTCATCGACTCAGCTCACTGCGTTGTGGGGCCAGAACGTCGAGGAGTTTACTCCGGCGGCGGTGCCGGATCCTCGGTTGCTTCGAGCTTAGCGAGTGCCTCCCGTAGTGCGGCAGCCTCATCTCTCCCGACCTGTTCCACGAAGTGCACAAGCGCTGCGGCGCGACTGCCCGCCGCGTCGGCCTGTTGCAACGCGTCGACCATCAGACTGGCCACCAGTTCGTCGCGCGTGTGCACGGGCGCATAGCGGTGCGCGCGGTCGTCGCGCCGCTGGACCACGAGGTTCTTCTTCGCCAGGCGCTGCAGCACGGTCATCACCGTGGTGTAGGCGAGCTCCCGGCGTGCGGCGAGCGCCTCGTGCACCTGCCGAACCGTTTGTGGTTCGTCGGCCGACCACAACTGGTCCATGACCGCTTTCTCGAGTTCACCAAGACCTGCCATTCCACAATTTTAGGTACTCAACGACGGTGATGCGTACTACAGGGTGTCGTAACTATGTAATAGCTGGTGTGTCATTTGTCATAGGGAGCGGTTTCCGGCCCGGAGACAGCCGGCCCGCCCACCGTGCCGCGGACATGTCGGGCGCCGATCGGCACGATCATCGGCCTGCCCGAGACCGGGTCCTCGAGCACTGCGGCCTCCAGGTCGAACACCTCCCGCAGCAGCTCTACCGAGACCACGTCGGCCGGGGCGCCACTGGCGACGATGCGCCCAGCGCGCATGACGATGAGTTGGTCGCTGTAGCGGATCGCGAGGTTGAGGTCGTGTAGCACCATGACGATGGTGCGGCCGAGGTCATCGTGGAGCCGGTCGACGAGATCGAGCACCTCGATCGAATGCGCCAGATCGAGGTAGGTGGTCGGCTCGTCGAGCAGCAGGATGTCGGTGCCCTGGGCGAGTGCCATCGAGATCCAGGCACGTTGGCGCTGTCCGCCGGATAGTTCATCGAGTGCGCGGTCGGCCAGATCGGCGATCCCGGTCTGCTCCAGCGCGGTCAGCACTTCGGCTTCGTCGGTGGCCGACCACTGGCGGAACCAGGACTGGTGTGGATGGCGACCGCGCGCGACGAGATCGGCGACGGTGAGTCCTTCCGGCGCGACCGGTGACTGCGGAAGCACGCCGATGATGCGAGCCACGGCTTTGGTGGTCATCGTGGAAATTGCCTTGCCGTCCAACAGAACTCGGCCCGCACGTGGGCGCAGTAGCCGCCCCAGCGAGCGCAGCAGCGTGGACTTGCCACAGCCGTTCGGCCCGATCACCGTTGTGATCACTCCGGGGGCGATATCCAGATTCAGACCGTCGACGACGACTGCATCGCCGTAGCCCAGGGTGACGCCGTCCGCGCGGAGGCGATGCGCGTAGGCGTACGTCGGATCGCCCACGGCATCCGTCGTGCTGAGGTCTGCGGCCGTCATCGCACTGTCGCCTTCCGATTGATCCGCACGAGCAGGTACAGCAAGAACGGGCCGCCGAACGCCGCAGTGACGACGCCGACCGGCAGATCGACCGGAAACACCGTGCGCGACGCGACATCCGCGCCGACGACCAGGATGGCACCGATCAGCGCTGAGCCGATCAGCGGTTCGCCCGGTGTGCGCAGTACTCTGCGCGCGATCTGCGGCCCAGCGAGGGCGACGAAGCCGACCGGCCCGACGGCGGCGGTCGCTATCGAGGCGCCGACCACGGCCGCCCCGATCAGGATCGCCTGCTGGGTCTGGATTCGCACGCCGAGCGCACGGGTCGTCTCCGCGCCGAGGCGCAGCGCGGCGAGGGTGCGGGCCGATCCCAGCGCGACGAGCGCCAGCACGGTGGTGGCGATTGCGGCGGGCGCCAGATGCGCTCGGTCGGCCGCGTTGAGTGATCCGCTCAGCCATAACTGAGCGCGTTGTGCGTCCGCAAGGCTGGCGCGGGTGAGCAGCCAGCTGATGCCGGAGGTCAGCAGTGCGTTGATGCCGACGCCGATCAGCACCAGCCGCAGTCCGGTAATACCGCGCTCACCGGTGGCGCTGCGTCCCCAGGCGAGCAGATAGATGGCCACCGCGGTGAGTAGCCCGCCGACCAGCGCGGCAAGTGGCGCACCGACCGTGGCCGCCAGTCCGGTGCCCGTGCCGCCGGTGCCGACCAGGACGGTGACCGCGCCGAGGCTCGCGCCGGAGGTGATGCCGAGCATGTCCGGGGCGGCCAGTGGGTTGTGCAGAATCGACTGGGTGATGGCGCCCGCGAGGCCGAGTGCGATCCCCACCACGAGCGCGGTGAGCGCCCGTGGCAGCCGGGATTCGAGCACGATGAACCGCTGTGCGCGGGTGCCGCCCCCGGTCAGCACGTCGAGCACGCGCCCGAGCGGGATGTGTGATTCGCCAACGGCGATGTCGAGGCAGAACAGGACGAGGGCCACCACCGCCAGCGCCGCGACGACCAGCGCCATCCGCGGGCGCAGTACCGTCGAGACCGGCCCGACGCGCAGTGCGGGCCGGGTGGCGCTTGCTGTGATCTGCGGCGAAATCCTCACAGGCCCACCAACTTCCTGCGACGGACGAACGCGAGGAAGAACGGCGCGCCGAGCGCGGCGAGTATCACCCCGACCTGTAGCTCGCCGGGTCGGGCCACTACGCGGCCGAGGATGTCGGCCACCACCAGCAGCAACGCGCCGAGCAAGCCGGAGTAGGGAATCAGCCGGCGATAGTCCGGCCCGGTGAGCACCCGGGCGAGATGCGGGACGGCAAGGCCGAGGAACGCGATCGGTCCGACCGCCGCCGTCGCGGCTCCCGACAACAGCACGACGGCCGCCAATCCCAGTGCCCGGCTGCGACCGACGTGCACACCGAGACCCCGCGCGACCTCCTCGCCGAGGCTCAGCAGATTCAGGCCCGGCGATGCCACCACGCTGAGCAGTGTGCCGACCGCCAGAAAGGGAAGCACCTGCCAGAACACCTCGGCATCGCGACCAGCCACGGTGCCGACCACCCAGAAGCGGTAGGTATCCAGGGCCGACGCGTCGAGCAGGATGACGGCGTTCGTCATCGCCTGCAGGAACGCGGTCACCGCTGCGCCGGCGAGCACGAGACTCAGTGGGCTCGCTTTTCCGCCCCCGACGGCCGAGATCCCGAACACCACCAGCCCGGCGATCAATGCCCCGGCGAACGCGAACCAGATGTATTGCTCGGGCGCGCTGAACGCGAACAGATACACACTCAGCGCTGCAAGGAAGGCCGCACCCGCATTGAGGCCGAGCAGTCCGGCGTCGGCCAGCGGGTTTCGGGTGTAGCCCTGGATGAGCGCGCCGGCGATGCCCAGGGCCAGCCCGCAGACCAGCGCAAGCGCGGTGCGGGGGAGGCGCAGTCCCCGCACGATTTGTTCCTCGGTGGAGTCGGCCGCGCAGGAAAAGGGCCCGCCGGGGCAGGCGAGCGCGTGGTGCACGGCGTCGTAAACAGTGCCCGGTGCGAGCGATCGGGCGCCGACCGTGACGCCCGCCACGATCGCCAGCCCTAGCAGCGTGGTGAGAAGAAGCAGTCCGGTCAGTCGCCGTCGGCGCACGGTGTCGAGGGGTGTCACGGCGGCGAACTACTCCTGACTCGACAATCTGACCCTTGCTAGGTCTGGTAAGCCTAACCTATCTTTCGGTACGACGGAGCCAACCCTCGAGGAGGTTCGATGACCGAACTCAGCATCACGCCGCGCCGATCTCAGGCGGCGTTCGGGCATGCCTGCACGAAGCTCCGCGCCCTGCGGCCGGAGCATCCGCGGGTATATGCCGTGGCGGCGATGGTCGAGCAGGGAAAGCGGCGGTGGTGGCCACTATCGGGCGGTGCGCGCGAGGGGCGGATCGAACTCATGTACCAGCGCCATGCTGCGGAGATTATTCGTGCCGACATCGCGGCGGAAGTCGTTGCGACAGCGCTGATCCACGCAGTCATCGGCAGGGTGAGCGCGCTGCTCATCGTGGCGGGGCGCGCATGGGACCCCGGCGTGGAGAATCTCTGGATCCACACCGACAACGATGGCGGGATCGACTGGGCGGGCTTGGTGGACACCACGATTCGGGTATTGGACGGTGATCGCCTCGCGGGTGGGCCTGGCGTGGTCGCACTGCCGTGCGAGGAGGCGATGTACGTGTGGCTCGCGCATCGGTGCGAGCCAGCGCTGGCGCTCATTCAGGCGAGCATGGCCCACTGCTCCGGGCTGAGTCCGCGCCGATTCTGGTCGCTGGTCGGTGAGTCCATCGCCGGCGCTTCGACCTACGTGCCCGCTCTGGCGCGAACCGACGCAACCCTCGGGGCGCGGCGTGGTCAGGGGCTGCTGGCGGCGCTGAGCGATCGTGGACTGCCGGTGCGTCCCGCAGTCCGGGTTGCTTAGTTAGGTAAGCCTGACCTACACTCGTAGGCGGCGTACGGATCGTGCGAGAGTCCCGAGGGCTGCGGCGACCCCTGATCCCGTGCCGCGACGGGCTCCACACCGGTGGGGCCCGTCGCTCTGTTTCTTCCCGACACATCGACCCGCGGGACGCCCGATCGGGTGATCCTGCGGCGACCGGTTGTCGACGCTGTGCGACAGTGAATGAATGACGCAGCAGGAGACCCAAGCGATCGGCTCGCTGGCGAATGTCACGCCCGAGCAGATGAACAACTACAGCGAAGGCACCTTCGCCGACCTGATCGGCCTGCGCTACACCGAGCTGACCGCCGACCGCGTACGTGGCGAGTGGGTCGTCAAGCCGCACCTGTACCAGCCGGCCGGTATCCAGAACGGTGGTGTGTATTGCACCGTCATCGAGACGCTGGCCAGCGTCGGGGGCGGAATCTGGTTCGGCGACCAAGGCACGGTCGTCGGTGTGAACAACAACACCGACTTCCTTCGCGCGGTCCGCGAGGGCACACTGTCCGGTACGGCGACGCCAGTGCATCGAGGCGGGCTCCAGCAGCTGTGGCAAGTCGTCATCACCGACGAGCAGGACCGCGTCGTGGCGCGCGGCCAGGTGCGGCTACAGAACTTGCCGCATCGGTCCTGACCGCGCTCGTCCGGCCGCGGTGGAACGGGCGTGCCAGAATGACCGTCATCCAGTCACTGTGACCCGGTGAGGAGTCCGGATGCGCCTGTCGCCGCACGAACAGGAACGCCTGCTGCTGAGCTACGCCGCCGAGCTGGCCCGGCGGCGTAGGGCGCGCGGACTCGTGTTGAACCATCCGGAGGCGGTCGCGCTGATCACCGACCACGTGCTCGAGGGTGCGCGGGACGGGCGCACCGTCGCCGAGTTGATGTCGTCCGGGCGGACGGTGCTGACCCGCGACGACGTGATGGAGGGCGTGCCGGAGATGATCCACGACGTCCAGGTCGAGGCGACTTTCCCGGACGGCACCAAGCTCGTCACCGTGCACAACCCGATCGGGTAGGGGGCCGCATGCGATACCCGCGTGAAGAGTTTGCCGGGGTAGAACGAGGCGCGGAATGATTCCGGGTGAGTACCTGTGCGCCGAGGGCACGATCGAACTGAACTCCGGCGCGGACCGAATCGAGCTCGACGTGGTCAATACCGGCGATCGGCCGGTGCAGGTCGGCAGTCACGTGCACTTCCCACAGGCGAACCCGGCCTTGTACTTCGACCGGGATGCCGCGCACGGCCGCCGCCTCGACATTCCGGCCGGGACCGCGGTGCGCTTCGAACCCGGTCTCTCGCAGCGCGTGCGGTTGGTGCCGCTCGGCGGCGCCCGCGAGGTCCATGGGCTCACCCTGACCCCGCCAGGCCGGCTCGATGACTAGTACGTGGATGTCGCCCGATTCGATGCGGCGCTCAGGAGTTCGCAGAACGCGGTACGCGGTTCGAAACGGAGGACGCGATGAGTGAGCTGAGTCGGGCCCGGTACGCCGAACTGTTCGGTCCGACGACCGGTGACCGGATCAGGTTGGCGGATACCGATCTGCTGATCGAGATCACCGAGGACCGCAGCGGGGGACCGGGGCGTGCCGGCGACGAGGCCGTGTTCGGCGGTGGCAAGGTGCTCCGCGAGTCCATGGGGCAGGCTCGCGCGACCCGCGCCGAGGGCGCCCCCGATACCGTGATCACCGGTGTGGTGATCATCGACCATTGGGGAATCATCAAGGCGGACGTCGGCATTCGGGACGGCCGAATTCGCGCGATCGGGAAGGCCGGCAATCCCGACACCATGAGCGGGGTACACGCGGACCTGGTCGTCGGCCCGTCCACCGAGATCATCGCGGGCAATGGCCGCATTCTCACCGCGGGCGCGATCGACTGTCACGTGCACTTCATCTGCCCGCAGTTGATGGACGAGGCGCTCGGTGGCGGCATCACCACGCTGATCGGCGGCGGGACCGGTCCCGCCGAGGGTAGCAAGGCGACCACGGTGACGCCCGGCGCCTGGCACCTGGCGCGGATGCTGGAAGCGACCGACGGCTGGCCGATGAACATCGTGCTGCTCGGCAAGGGCAATACCGTCAGTGTCGAGGCGATGTGGGAGCAATTGCGCGGCGGCGCATCGGGATTCAAGCTGCACGAAGACTGGGGTTCGACGCCCGCCGCGATCGACACCTGCCTCACGGTGGCCGACGCCGCGGGGGTGCAGGTGGCGTTGCACTCGGACACACTGAACGAAGCCGGTTTCGTCGAGGACACTCTCGCGGCGATCGCGGGCCGTGGCATCCACGCGTATCACACCGAGGGCGCGGGCGGCGGGCACGCGCCCGACATCATCACCGTCGCTTCCCATCTCAACGTGCTGCCCAGCTCGACGAATCCGACGCGCCCGCACACAATCAACACGTTGGACGAGCACCTGGACATGCTCATGGTCTGCCATCATCTCAGCGCCGCCATCCCCGAGGATCTCGCATTCGCCGAGAGCCGCATCCGCCCGTCCACCATCGCCGCAGAGGACCTGCTGCACGATCTCGGCGCCATCTCGATGATCGGTAGCGACTCGCAGGCCATGGGGCGGATCGGGGAGGTCGTGCTGCGCACTTGGCAGACCGCGCATGTGATGAAGCGGCGCCGCGGCGCGTTGCCCGGCGACGGCGCCGCGGACAACGCGCGCGTACAGCGTTACATCGCGAAATACACCATCTGCCCGGCTGTCGCGCACGGCCTCGACCACGAGATCGGCTCGGTCGAAGTCGGCAAGCTGGCTGATCTGGTGCTGTGGGAGCCCGCGTCCTTCGGCGTTCGTCCCCATGCCGTGCTCAAGGGCGGTGCGATCGCCTGGGCCGCGATGGGCGATGCCAACGCCTCCATTCCGACACCACAACCGGTACTGCCGCGTCCCATGTTCGGCGCTGCCCCGACAAGCGCGGCCGCCACGTCGCTGCACTTCGTTTCCGAGCAGGCGATCGACGACGGGCTCGCCGATCGTCTGCGCGTCCAGCGAAAACTCGTGCCCGTGGGCAATGTCCGTCGCGTCACGAAAGCCGACATGCCGCACAACGACGCCAGGCCCCAGATCGAGGTCGACCCCGACACGTTCACCGTCCGCATCGACGGCGAGGTCTGGCAAGAACAACCCGCCACCGAACTCCCGATGGCTCAGCGCTATTTTCTGTTCTGAACTCCGTATGCTCCGACCCGGCGGTCGACTGACGATCGCTGATCTGTGGGCCACGAATCGACACTGCGCGCGCCGACACGAACTCGGGTCGACCGACGTGCGGCGATACAACCTCGGCTGGCGCGTGGTGGGGCGCCGCTGGTTTCCCACGAGACTCGTCACGGCAACCAAGTACGTCCGGCTCCGACCTCAACACCGACTCGGCCGTCCGATACGCCGGAAGATCGGCGGTGGCCAGGTCTGGTTGCGCTGACCCGGATCAGGCTGATCATTACCTCGCGCGTAATCGACTGGGCGCACGCACTGCGGCATGGTTGGAGTCAGCCGGCCCGGAGATGCGGGACGGATAACGAAATGTATTTGGGCACAGGAGGTTTCGACATGTCGCGATACGAGCAGGCAGTAGACCGGTACTTCGCCGCGTGGAACGCCACCGACGATGAGATCAGGGCGAAGGCGGTCGCCGCCGCGTGGACGGAGGACGGTTTCTACACCGACCCGCTCGCGGACGTCAGCGGTCACGACCAACTTGTGGCCGCGATCGGGGGAGTGCAGACGCAGTTCGCCGGCTTCGAATTCCGTCCGATCGGCGTGGTCGACGGCCACCACGACATCGTTCGATTCTCCTGGGAGCTGGTTTCGCGCGCCGATGGCAGCGCGCCGGTCGCGGGCACCGATGTGATCACCCTCGGCGCCGATGATGACCGGATCACGGGCGTGCGCGGATTCCTGGACCGGGTGCCGCCCGCGTAGCGTCTGACTGGGGGCGCGGGAGTCCACCGACACTCGTCGTGGGGCCGGCTCATCGGGCCCGGCCCCCGCCCCGCGGGATGCGAATGCGATCGTTTTGTCCCGGCGACTGTTGATCATGCCGTACACGGTCGGCGAATCGGCACGCCCGACGACTGTCCCGACTCCTGCTGGGAGAGGATCCGGGGAATTATCCCGCGACCTGTAGAGTCCGCCGCGATCTATTAGCGGCGGTCACGAATACGGGTGCGACCGAGATCGTGCCGCGCGTCGGCGC
Source organism: Nocardia sp. NPDC049190 (assembly GCF_040648115.1). NCBI lineage: Bacteria > Bacillati > Actinomycetota > Actinomycetes > Mycobacteriales > Nocardiaceae > Nocardia > Nocardia sp. NPDC049190. Next base: position 38,151 of record NZ_JBEZDE010000006.1, on the reverse strand, counting down.
CATGGTGGATGTGATCGCAGTGCCGATCGAGCCGACCGCCGGTGAACGTGGGCGCCGCGGCCGAGTTACTCGGCAACAGAGACGGGTGCGACGGCCGGAATCGGTGGTGGGGGCGTGCTCGTCTTCCACCGCGTGTCGACGATCAGGCCGACGACGCCGACCGCCAGGCAGGCGGCGGAGAACACCAGCAGGCCCGGATGCGTCGTCCCGGTGAGCGCGTCGCCGAGGATGACCGTGCCGATGGTACCGGGCAGTACGCCCAACAGTGTGGCGGTCATGTACGGCCAGAACCGGATCGAGGACAGTCCGCAACAGTAGTTGATCACCGAGAACGGCACCGCGGCGATGAGCCGTAGTGAACCGACCGCCAGCCAGCCGCGGCGGCGCAGGCGGTCATCGACGGCACGCACGGCGGGATGGGTGAGGCGGGAGGCGACCTGATCGCGATCGAGTGCTCGGATGAGCAGGATCGCCAGTGCCGCGCTGACGGTGGTGGCGCCCACCGCGAGCGCGATGCCGAGTAACGGGCCGAACAGCAGCCCCGCGCTGACGGTGAACACGGTGCGCGGAATCGGCGCCACTGTGACCACCGCGTGGACGATGAAGAACAGCAAGGGAAAGGCCGGACCGACGGAAGTCGCCCACTCCTGGATCTGGCGCGGACTCGGGAGCGGAGCGAGCGTCGCCGCGACGAACAACGCGGCAGCGCCGACAAGCAACGCGACGACACGCGGGTCGCGGATCAGCCTGGTCACCCAGGAAAGGCTACCGGGTAGTAGCGGCGGGCAGCATCAACCGGCCGGCGACCGCCCGCTAGCATCAGAGGGGCAGGACGAATGCTCGTTAACCGAAGTAGTCGCTGAGCTGGTCGAATGTGAGGGTATCGGGCATACACACACGGTGTCCGTGTCGAGGAAGGGGAACAGCAAGCTATGCCGATTGCTTCAGATCCTGGGGTGGATCCGATACCCGAATACGCCACGTGGCGCAAGAGTGTTGCCGGGGTGCTGGCGAAGGCTCGACGGGTCGATCTCACGGAACTTCCCGAGGAGCCCGAGCGGCTGCTGGACCAGACCACCTACGACGGACTGACCATCGCCCCGCTGTACACCCTTCGCGACGAGCTGCCCGAACAGCCGCTGCCGGGCGCCTTCCCGTTCGTCCGCGGCCGGGACGCCACCCGGGACGTCCACCGCGGGTGGTACGTCGGCGCACAGGTCGACACCCGCGATGCCGCGGCGGCCAACCGGGAGATTCTCGCCGGTCTGGAGAACGGGATCGGTGCGATCCGGCTGGGTGCCGGTGAGCGCGGCGTGCCGGTGGCCGACCTGCCGACCGCCCTCGCCGGCCTGCTGTTCGAGCTGGCTCCGCTGGCCCTGGATGCGGGCAGTGCGGCGGCCGAAGCTGCCGACCAGCTGTTCACCGTGCTCGACGGTTACCAGGTGCCCGTCCGCGAGGATATTCGGATTGCGCTCGGCGCCGCGACGCTGACCAGCCGCTTCGCGGGCATCGACGACATCGGGCTCGCTGCGGCGGTCGTGCTCGCCGGGCGGGCGGCGGGGCGGGCCGAGACGGTGCGAGCGATCACCGTGGACGGCACCGTTTTCCACGATGTCGGTGCCTCCGACGCCCAGGAGATCGGCGCCACGGTTGCGGCAGGTCTTGCTTACCTGCGTGCCATGACCGAGCATCTCGACATCGCTGATGCGCTGGAGCAGCTGGAATTCCGGTTCGCCGCGACCGACGACCAGTTTGTCACCATCGCGAAGTTCCGTGCCGCGAGGCAACTCTGGGCGCGGATCGCGCACGTGTGCGGTGCGCCGGATTTCGGAGGCGCGCCCCAGCACGCGGTGACCTCGGCCGCCATGATGAGCCAGCGCGATCCGTGGGTGAATATGTTGCGCACCACGCTGGCCGCGTTCGGTGCGGGGGTGGGCGGTGCCGACACCGTGACCGTGCTGCCTTTCGACACGGCGCTGCCGCCGGGTGAACTCGGCGTCTCGAAAGCGTTCTCCGATCGAATGGCCCGCAATATCCAACTGCTGCTGCTCGAGGAGTCACATCTGGGCCATGTGCAGGACCCGAGCGCGGGCTCCTGGTACGTGGAGGACCTCACCGCGGCGGTCGCCGCGAAAGCGTGGGCGTTCATGCAGGAGATCGAGGCGGCGGGTGGTTACCTGGCCGCGCTGGACTCCGGTCTGCTCGCCGAGCGGATCGGCGCCACCAAGGCCGCACGCGACACCGATGTCGCGCATCGACGTACCGCTGTCACCGGCGTGAACGAATTCCCGAACCTAGCCGAGCAGCCGCTGACCGAGGCGGCGCGGCAGCCGGGTCGGGTCGCCCGATACGGCGCGGCGTTCGAGAAATTACGCGACCGCTCCGACGCCTATCTCGAGGCCGTCGGCGCCCGCCCGAAAGCCCTGCTGGTGCCGCTGGGCTCGGTTGCCGAACACAACGTGCGGGTCACCTTCGTCGCGAACCTTTTGGCATCGGGCGGGATCGAATCGATCAATCCCGGGCCGCTCGAGGTGGGCGCGATCGCCGCCGCGGCAACCGACGCCGGGGCGCCGATCGCGGTGCTGTGCGGCTCGAACGCGCGCTACCGGATGGAACTGGGCGAAGCGGTCGAGCGGTTGCGTGCCGTGAGCGTGCCGACCGTGCTGGTGGCTGGTGCGGCGGAGGCCGTCGGCGAACTGAGCGACGCGCAGCGTCCGGACGGATTCGTCACGGTGGGTATAGACGCGGTCGCGGCGCTGTCCGGCCTGCTGGAGAAGGTGGGAGCGTGATGACTACTCGCGAGATCAGACATCTGATCGGCAGTTTCGCCGACGTCCCGCTGGCGGAGACGGCGCCGACCGCGACCGCCGTCGATGCCGCGCAGGTGGAGGCGTACGTACGGGCGGCATCAGCGGCCAACCACTACACGCCCGACCAACTGGTGTGGTCGACGCCGGAAGGCATCGATGTGCCGCCGGTGTTCACCAAAGCCGATCGGGATGCCGTTGCTGCCGAAGGGTATCCGCTCGACAGCGTACCCGGCATCGCGCCGTTCGTGCGCGGACCGTACCCCACGATGTATGTCAACCAGCCGTGGACCATCCGCCAATACGCGGGCTTCTCCACCGCCGCGGACTCGAACGCCTTCTACCGCCGCAACCTACAGGCGGGACAGAAAGGACTGTCGGTCGCCTTCGATCTGGCCACCCATCGCGGCTACGATTCCGATCACCCGCGGGTGCAAGGGGATGTCGGCATGGCGGGCGTGGCCATCGACTCGATCCTGGACATGCGTCAGCTGTTCGACCACATCCCGCTGGACCAGGTCAGCGTGTCGATGACGATGAACGGCGCGGTACTGCCGATTCTCGCGCTCTACGTCGTCGCCGCCGAAGAACAGGGCGTCGCGCCAGAACAGCTCGCCGGAACCATTCAGAACGACATTCTGAAAGAGTTCATGGTCCGCAACACCTATATCTACCCGCCGCAGCCCTCGATGCGGATCATCTCCGACATCTTCGCCTACACCAGCGCGAAGATGCCGAAGTTCAACTCGATCTCCATCTCCGGCTACCACATCCAGGAGGCGGGCGCGACCGCCGATCTGGAGCTGGCCTACACCCTCGCCGACGGTGTCGAGTACATCCGCGCGGGCATCGACGCCGGCATGGACGTCGACGAGTTCGCACCGCGCCTATCGTTCTTCTGGGCTATCGGCATGAACTTTTTCATGGAGGTCGCCAAGCTGCGCGCCGGGCGTCTGTTGTGGAGCGAACTGGTCGCGAACTTCACTCCGAAGAACGCGAAATCACTGTCGCTGCGTACCCATTCGCAGACCTCCGGCTGGTCGCTCACTGCCCAGGACGCCTACAACAATATCGCGCGCACCTGCATCGAGGCGATGGCCGCCACGCAAGGCCACACCCAGTCGTTGCACACCAACGCGCTCGACGAGGCTCTCGCGTTGCCCACGGACTTCTCCGCGCGCATCGCCCGCAATACGCAGCTGCTGATCCAGCAGGAGTCCAACACCACCCGTCCGATCGACCCGTGGGGCGGCTCATACTACGTCGAGTGGCTGACCCATCAGCTCGCCAACCGTGCCCGCGCGCACATCGCCGAGGTCGAGGCGCACGGCGGCATGGCGCAGGCGATCGGCGACGGCATCCCGAAGCTGCGCATCGAAGAGGCCGCCGCGCGGACCCAGGCGCGCATCGACACCGGCCAGCAGCCGGTGATCGGCGTCAACAAGTACCAGGTCGAAGAGGATCAGCAGGTCGAGGTCCTCAAGGTCGAAAACTCGCGGGTGCGTGCCGAGCAGATCGAGAAGCTGCGTCGGCTGCGCGCCGAGCGTGACCCCGACGCGGTGCGGCGTGCGCTCGCGGACTTGACCCGCGCCGCGGCCGCTACCGAGGGTGGCATCGCGAACAACCTACTCGCGCTGGCGATCGACGCGGCGCGCGCGAAGGCGACCGTCGGCGAGATCTCCGACGCGCTGGAGCAGGTATACGGCCGCCATCGAGCCGAGATCCGTACGCTCTCCGGTGTGTACCGCGACGAGGCAGGGAAGGTTACCAACATCACCGCGGCGAGCGAGCTCGTCGAGGAATTCGCCCACGCCGAAGGTCGTCGCCCCCGCATCCTCGTCGCCAAGATGGGCCAGGACGGTCACGACCGAGGACAGAAGGTGATCGCCACGGCCTTCGCCGATCTGGGCTTCGATGTCGACGTGGGCCCGCTGTTCCAGACTCCTGAAGAGGTGGCGCAGCAGGCGGCCGACAACGACGTGCATGTCGTGGGCGTATCCTCGCTCGCGGCAGGCCACCTCACGCTGGTGCCCGCGCTGCGGCAGGCACTGGCCGAGGTCGGGCGTCCCGACATCATGGTCATCGTCGGCGGCGTCATCCCGCCCGGTGACTTCGATGAGCTGTACCGGGCAGGCGCCGCGGCGATCTTCCCGCCCGGTACCGTGATCGCGGATGCGGCGATCGACTTGCTGAAGAAGCTCGGCGCCGAACTCGGTCACGAACTCGGTGGCGGCGCCGCGGATTCCGCCGCGACCGAATGAGCGAAGCAAATCCGGCTGCCGCGCAGGTCGCTGGGCGCAGGCTGATCGACGTCGACGCGCTGGCCGAGGCGGTCCGCCGTAACGAACGGGCCGCTGTGGCGCGGGCGATCACCTTGGTGGAATCCACCAGGGCCGACCACAGGGCCTTGGCGCAGCAGTTGTTGCTGAAGGCGACCCCGGACACGAATGCCGCTGCGACGAGCCCGGTGTCGAACCGGGTCGGCATCACGGGGGTTCCAGGCGTCGGCAAGTCCACGTTCATCGACGCGCTCGGCATGTACCTGATCGGGAAGGGACATCGGGTCGCCGTGCTGGCGGTCGATCCTTCCTCGACCCGGACCGGCGGCTCCATTCTGGGTGACAAGACGCGGATGGCGCGTCTGTCGGTGCAACGCGCCGCCTATATCCGCCCCTCGCCGACCGCGGGCACGCTCGGCGGCGTGGCCAAGGCGACCCGAGAGACCATCGTGCTGCTCGAGGCCGCGGGGTACGACGTGATTCTGGTGGAGACTGTCGGTGTCGGCCAATCCGAGGTCACGGTCGCGAATATGGTCGACGTGTTCTGCTTCCTCACGCTGGCTCGGACCGGCGATCAGCTGCAGGGCATCAAGAAGGGCGTGCTCGAGCTCGCCGACCTGGTCGCGGTGAACAAGGCCGACGGCACACACGAGGTGGAGGCCAAGGCGGCCGCCCGCGAGCTGGCGGGAGCGCTGCGTCTCATTCACCCGCACGACGCACTGTGGCGGCCGCCGGTACTCACTATGAGCGGGTTGGAGGGCGTTGGTCTGGAGGCATTCTGGGACACGGTGCTGGAGCACCGGCGGGTACTCACCGACGCCGGGGAGTTCGACGAGAAGCGCCGCCGTCAGCAGATCGATTGGACCTGGACCATGGTGTACGACCAGTTGCTTCGCAGGCTCGCGGACAACCCGGACGTGAAATCCGTGCGGGCGCAGGTGGAACAGCGGGTTCGCGACGGAACGCTGACCGCCGCCCTCGCGGCCGAGGAACTGTTGCGGGCCTTCGACGGCAGCTGACCGAGGCGACGATCGCTGCGCTGCGCGTTCGCGGGCCGGGGCTCGTCGTGCTCATTACTCCAGGGCGCGGACTTGTTCGATGCCGAAGAGGCGGGCCGCGTTCTGGTAGCAGACCAGTCGCAGCCACTCGTCCCCGAGGTCGAGTCGTTCGAGAGCCTGGATCGAATGGCCGTAGGAATACGGGATGTTGGGGAAGTCGCTGCCGAACAGAATGCGGTCGGCAAAGGCGCGCAGCCTGCCGTACTCGCCGGTCGGGAAGGGGGAATTCGCCTCGAGGAAGTCGGTCCACACCATGGTGGTGTCGAACCGCAGGCCCGGGTAATCCTCGGCCAGGTCGAGAAATTCGGAATACTCGGGCGTGCCCATGTGCGCGATGATCAGCGGCAGCCGCGGAAAGCGGCGCAACACATCGGCGATCGGCTCCGGTCCGGTGTGGGTGCCTGGCGCAGGACCGGAACCGCAGTGGATGACGATGGGGATCTGGGCATCCTGCAGCAGTTCCCACACCGGGTTCAACAGTGGGTCGCCCGGATGATAGCCGCCAACCTGGATGTGCGCCTTGAAGATACGCGCGCCCCGCGCGACAGCCTCCGCGACGTAGCCCGCGGCTTGCGGCTCCGGGAAGAATGTCGCGGTGTGCAGGCAGTCCGGGGTGCGTTCGGCGAACTCGGCAGTCCACGCGTTGAGCCACGCCGCCATTGCCGGCTTGTGCGGATACACCAGCGCGGGGAACGCGCGAATACCCAACTCGCGCAAGGTTTTCAGGCGGACCTGCTCATCGGAGCGGTAGGCGATCGGCCAACTCCGCCCGACCAGTGGGCCCGCCGCATCGAAATATGCCCACACCTTTCGCAGTACCTGGTCGGGCATGAAATGCGTATGCACGTCGATGATTCCCGGCAGCCCAAGCCTGGTCCGGAACGCGGACAGGTAGGTGGAGTCGTCGTTGTCGATCATCGCACCTCTTGGGCGGCGGGTGGATGGACGGTCCGTGCGAAATCGCCGACCCGGTTGACCAGTCGGTCGAAGAACACGTCGGGATCGGTGCCGATCACGATGTCGGCGTTGGGTTCGCGCCCCCACATCCCCGCCCAGTCGGCGACCGTGGTCGCTCGGGTGAGCGTGCCGGCCAGCTCGACGTCGACCGTCGCGGGGCGGGTGCGGGCCAGCGTAGGGTCCAGCGCGACCGCCGCGGCGAACGGGTCGTGCATGTGGGCCAGATAGCCTTGGCCGTAGCCGCGGTGGAAGTCGAAGTAGAACCGGACCGCATCGGTGACGTGCCGGACGATCGGATTGCTCGCGGCGGATCGGGCCTCGGGTGGGTCGGTCTCCGTGACCAGTTCCACCGGGTGACTGTTCGCGCGTGCGGCAAGGCGGACGAGGTGCTCGGGTCGCATCTCGATGGTCTCGGTGACGTCGAGCGCGCACACGATCGGCCTGCGCTGCGCGGGAGCGGCGGCGAACGCGTCGAAGACCTCCTTGGCGGCTTCCGGGTCGACGTGGACGTTCCACTCGTTGGTCGGCGTCGTATTGCCGGGGTGGTTGAACGCGCCGCCCATGATGACCAAGCGGTGCAGCAGCAGCGGCAGTTCGGGCTCGATCCGCAGGGCGAGGGCGAGGTTGGTCAACGGTCCGGTGCAGAGTCCGACGATCTCGCCCGGGTGCGCGCGAGCCAGGTCGACCCACAGGTGAGCGGCCGTGCGCCGCGATAGCCGACGGGCGGAGAGGGGCAGCTCGGCGTACCCGACACCGTGCGGTCCGTGCGTGTCCTCGGTGGTGCGCAGCGGAATGGCCAGGGGGTCGGCGGCGCCGAGTGCGACCTCGATGTCGGGTGCGCGGCAGACGTCGAGCCAGGCGAGGTTGTTCGCCGCCACCTGTGCCGCGGGAACGTTGCCCGCGGTGGCGGCGATTCCGGCGATCTCGGCATCGGGAGAGGCAAGAAGATACAGCAGCGCGAGTGAGTCGTCGATACCCGTATCGACGTCCGCGATGATCTTCTGCCGCACGGCATGAGACTAGCGAGTCGGTCCGGCGCCGCCGCGTCGAGGCGGCGGCAACTCGACGACCGCGGGGTGATAGAACAGATGTCTAGTACGAATGTCTGAGACACTGTAACCTCGAGCGATGGGAAATCGCGAGGACCTGCTGGCGGGTGTACTGGAGAACCTGGTCCAGGTCGCGCGCTCGCGCGAAATGCTTCGCTGAGAGCCCGCCCGGTGCTTATCGCGACATGGCGACGGCGTTGCGCGTGGCGCAGCCGCACCTGAGTGAGGAGCAGGCACTTGCGGTAGCCGAGTGGTCCTTCGTGCTCGTGCAGGGGCTCGGTGTGCTGTAGACGATCGCTCCGGAGATGAATCTTCCCGGCGGAGATCGGTTGGCACCGGCGATTGCCGTGCTCGCGGGAGGCGCGCCCGCCGCCGACTGATCCTCGGTCGACGGCGGCTCGACGGCGATGTAATGGTCCGGCCCGTTCCGCGCGGTCGAAATCGCCTTCTGGACGAGGGCTGGATCGGTGAGCTCGGCGGGTACGCACACAGGTCACCTACCAGGGCGGATCTGTTCGGCGTTGTCCGCACCCGGTGCCATGCCAACCGCACGAGCCAGGGATGCTGCATCAGGTGCAAGAGATCTTTCGCGCTGTCGGCGTCCACGGCTGGGTGTACGCCCAGTGTTTCGACTGCGGCGCCGGGGCCGGTGCCGGTGCGGACGAGCCAGTTGTGCTGGCGTCGGTGGTGAAGGTGCCACTGGTGCTGGAGTTCGCCAGGCAGGTCGCGGCGGGCCAGCTGGACCCCGCTGATCGAGTCCGGGCCCGCGCGGCGGATCGACTCGGCGGCGTCGGCACCGCGGGCTGCGTCGACGATATCGAGTTGAGCTTGCGTGATGCCGCGTATTTCGCGCTCACCCTGAGCGACAACACCGCGGCCGACCTGCTGTTCGACCGGGTCGGGGTGGACAACGTGCGTTCGCTGCTGCGCGAACTCGGCCTCACGGGGACTCAGGTCGCCGGCCCGCCCCGCGTCATCGTGCAGTCCATGGCCGAGGACATCGGCGCAGCGGACGCCGCCGAGTTCGCGCGTCGTTTTCCGACGCTGAGCGCCGAGGAGGTGCTCTGCACACGGGCGCTCGATCCGGCGCGTACCACCGCGAGCACGCCCCGTGAGATGGTTCGGCTGCTCACGATGATCGGCCAGGATCGGGCGGGTGCACCCGAGGCGTGCCGGTGGGTTCGCGATCTGATGAGCCAGCAGGTGAACTGGCATCGCCTGGCCGCGGCGTTCCCGCCGCAGGTGCGGGTCTGGGCGAAGTCCGGGACGCTGCCCGGCGTGCGCAACGAAATCGGCGTCGTCGAGTATCCCGACGGAAAACGTTATGCCGTGGCGGTTTTCACCAGGGCGGCGACGCTCGCGCAGCGGCTGCCCGCAGTGGACCGCGCGGTCGGGGCCGCCGCGGCGCACGCGATCGACCGCATCGCTCACGGCCTGCCATAGACGACGTTCCAAGGTCGTCGCGGCAGGTCCGCGACGGCTGCGGGCCGGGTCGCGCCATCGCCTTGCAGCACCGTGACAACCAGCTCGGCGAGTTCGTGTACCAGCGGATGAGCCACATCAACCGGCCAAGCCAGCGACAATCGCCTGCTCAGCGTGCCCGCCGGCAGCGGCCGCCAGACCACCCGCGGTTCCTTCTGTGCCACCAGGCCCTGGTCGAACGCTATCCCGCGCCCGGACAGCACCAGGCCGAGCACGAACTCGGGGTTGTGCGCATGCTGCACCGAGGTGGGCCGGAAGCCGAGCTCCCAGCACCGGCGCAGCGTCGCGTCATAGAGCCCGGGAGCTGCGGCCCGCGGGAAGATCACCAACCCGTGCCCTGCGAGATCGGCGAGTTCCAGCGTGGACCGCACGGCCAGCGGTGAATCGCGTGGCAGCACCACCCCGAGCGGCGTCTCGACAGCGGGACCGAGCTCCAAGCCGACCACATCGACCGGATGCTGAAGCAGCCCGGCGTCGAGCTGGCGGTCCGCGAGCAGCCGCAGCTGTTCGGCGGTGGTCAGTTCCTGCAGGTCGGCCCGGACGTTGCTGGCCTCGAACGCGGTGAGCAGCGCGGCGAGCACCCGGCCGGCCAGTTCGGGTGGCACGCCGATGCGAACGGTGTCCATTTCGCCTCGATGCGCCTTGCCGACCAGTGTTTTTGTCCGCTCCCAGCGGGCAAGCAGATCGCGGGACTCGGCGAGCAGGATCTGCCCGGCCTCGGTGAGTTCGACTCGGCGGCTGTCCCGGTCGAAGAGACGAGCGCCCAGGTCGGCTTCGAGGCGACGGATGCGTTGGCTCAGGGGCGGCTGGGCGATGCCGAGGCGGTCGGCTGCCCGACCGAAGTGCAATTCTTCCGCGACGGCAATGAAGTACCGCAGCTGACGCAGATGGTCCACGCTGCGACGATATCCGCTTCGATATTGTGGGGCCGGTCCGCTGGTCTTGGACATGGCCGCCGCGGATGTGGTGTGGTGCCCGCATGACAGGTTTCGGACGTCGAGGATTCCTCGGTGCGACTGCGGGAGTCGCGACGTTGGCGGGTTTATTATCTTGTGGCACAACAGATTCGACAGAGAACGATGGTTCGGTCGCCGCCTCGGGTAGCGTGGCTTCCGGCGGGGTGACGCTGCGTTGGTGGGGTAACAACAGCTGGGAGATACGCCTGCCCGGCGGCAAAACCGTACTCATCGACCCGTGGCTGACCAGGTTCCATACCGGAACCTACACTGCCGAGGGCGCGGACCCCGAGACCCCGATCGCGGTGGATACCGCGCTGATCGATCGCTACGTCGACAGCGGAGAGTTACGCGCCGACCACATTCTGGTCACCCACGGGCACTACGACCACCTCGCCGACGTGCCGTATCTGGCGACGAAGACCGGGGCCACGGTGCTCGGCACCGAAACCCATCTCAACCTCCTGGCTGCGCTCGGAGCTCCGGAGAACCAACTCGCCCTGGCCACCGGTGGTGAGTTTCTGCACTTCGATGACTACTCGATCCGGGTACTGCGCTCGCTGCATTCGGCGTCCGGGCCACGGGCCAGTGTGGCCTTCGCAGGCACCCGACCCGGCCTCGGCGCGGGAAAGTTGGCCGAGCCCAGAGTGATTCGCGATCTCGTCGAGGGTGGCACCCTTGCCTACGAAGTGCGCGGCGGCGGGGTGAGCGTGTTGGACTTCGGCGGATCGAACTACATCGAATCGGAACTGGCGGGGTTGCGGCCAGATGTTCTGCTGCTGCCCGCGGGTGGCGGGAAGATCGAGGATTACGTCGCGCGGCTGCTGCGCGTCACCGGCAACCCGCGCTATGTGATTCCCACTCACTGGGACGATTTCGACTATCCGCTCGCCGAACCTGCCCGCGACTGGGGCGGGTTGGAAGCATTGCGCACGGCCGTCGCCGCGGCCAGCCCGCGCAGCGCGTTCGTCACCATCGACCATCTGCAAACTTTCACACCCTGACCGGTATGCGAGTGTCGAGGATTGCCCGGGCGGGGCTGCGGTCTTGTTCGGGTTCCGGCTGAGCTGGTTGTCGTGAGAAGAGGGGCACGAGCCCGGAGCCGCATGGACACCGGATCCGGTGCGACGTGTCGTCCGGCGGCGACTTCCGAACCGCCGGATGCGGGCGACTACGGTGTCCGGTGAGAGCCAGATGCGCGCGGACGGAGGAGGAGATCGACGTGGCGGGATCCCACACCAACTCGAAGTGGCTGCGTTCGTTGCGATCCGGGCCCCAGGTTCGGCATGCTGTGCTGTGTTTCCCGTCGGGTGGTGCTCCGGCCACGGCGTATCGTGATCTCGCTCAGCGGTTCGGCGCGGATATCGCGGTCCTCGCGGTGCAGTATCCGGGTCGCCAGGACCGGTTGGGCGAGGCGCCGATTACGGATATCGCGGTGCTCGCGGACCGGATCGCCGAGGAGGTGCTGACCCGAGGAGTGGTCGAACGGCTGTCGCTGTTCGGGCACAGCATGGGTGCCACCGTGGCGTTCGAGACCGCGCGCAGGCTGGAGCGCGCCGGGCAGCAACTCACGGCGCTGTTCGTATCGGGTCGTCCCGCACCCACGTTCGTGGAGACCCAGCGCCTGCATCTGGCCTCCGACGACGAGCTGCTCCGGGATCTCGAGCGGCTGGCCACCGACCCGGCGTCGGTCGGACTGTTGCGTAGCGACCCGAGTCTCGCCGAACTCGTGCTGCCCGCGGTACGTGCCGACTACCAGGCGGTGGAAACCTATCACTACCGGTCCGGCGTCGCGCTGCGCACCGACATCGCCGCGCTGGTGAGCACCGAGGACCCGACGATGCGTCCGGAGCAGGCCGACGAATGGCGCGGGCAGACCAGCGGTGGCTTCGAGCGAGCCACCTTCCCCGGCGGACACTTCTATCTCGACGAGCACGGTGCGAAGGTCGCCGACTTCGTCGGCCGTCACCTCGGGCGTTCCTGAGACCGGGTGCCGCGGGGCGGTTCAGCCGGGGTGTGCCGGTCGGTGCGGGGCGCGCACGGGGACGGTTGTCGGCAATGCGGACCGATGCCGCCGGGTCCACACGTACCCGATCCACGACGCCACCACGAGCACCGCGACCAGCACCCGCACCAAGCCGAGCGCGTCCTCGGGATAGAGCACGCCGGTGATGTAGTGGTCGATGAACCCGCTCGACGGCAGCCGCGCTTCGCCGGCGTGGACTCGCGCCCAATTCTCCAGATCGGTCAGCGGGCATTCGAACCCGAACACCACCGAGCCGAGCCCCCAGCACGCCGCGATCAGATGCAGCCAGATGGTGCGCGCCAAGCGCCACGCGACGAAACCGCCGACCACGACGTAGGCCACGAAGGCGAAGTGCGTGACAGCGGTGGCATCGGCCAGCAGCCGGTACAGCATTCTTCCAGCGTAGCTGGCGAAACCGTGCTGCGCGGGGCTACCAAGGGGAGGGCTGGTAGTCCTTCAAGAAGCAACCGAACAGGTCGGTACCGTTCTCGCCCTGCACGATCGGGTCGTACACCCGTGCCGCGCCGTCGACCAAGTCGAGCGGTGCGTGGAAACCCTCCTCGGCCAGGCGGACTTTCGTGTAATGCGGGCGTTCGTCGGTGATCCAGCCGGTGTCGACGGCGGTCATCAGGATGCCGTCCTCTTCGAACATCTCGCGGGCGCTGGTCCGGGTCAACATGTTCAGCGCGGCCTTGGCCATATTGGTGTGTGGGTGCCCCGGCCCCTTGTAGGCGCGGGAGAATTGACCCTCCATGGCGGAGACATTCACGACGTACTTGCGCCGCGCCGCGGCGGCGGCCATCGTCGGACGCAGGCGTGACACCAGGATGAACGGCGCGACCGAGTTGCACAGTTGGACTTCCAGCAGTTCGGTCGGATCCACCTCGCCGACGGTCTGCACCCAGCTGTTCGTGTGCGCGAGATCCGGTACCAGACCGCCCGCGTCGATCGCCACGCCACGCGAAATGCGTTCCGGCGTAGCCGATCCCGCGACCAGGGCCAGTTCGGCCACGTCGGCGGCGGACAGCGTGGGAGTGAGTGACGCGGTGAGCGCAGTGGGATGCGCCTGCATGGTTTTGCCGAAACTCACCGTCTCCGGCAGCTGCCCGGCGGGCAGCGGCCCGGACTCGGCGTCGACCAGCGCGCTGTAGGCGCCCGCGGAGCGGCGCACCGTCTGCGCGGCGTTGTTGATCAGGATGTCCAGCGGGCCGTGCGCGGCGACGTCGTCGGCGAGGGCCACCACTTGAGCCGGGTCGCGCAGGTCGATGCCGACGATGCGCAATCGGTGCAGCCAGTCCGCGCTGTCGGCCATCGCGGCGAAACGCCGGATCGCGTCGTTGGGGAAGCGGGTGGTGACAGTGGTGTGCGCGCCGTCGCGGAGCAGCCGTAGCGCGATGTACATGCCGATTTTGGCGCGTCCGCCGGTGAGCAGCGCGCGGCGTCCCGCGAGGTCGGTGCGAGCGTTCCGTTTGGCGTGGCTACTCGCCGCGCACTCGGGGCATAGCTGGTGGTAGAAAGCGTCGACTCGGGAATAACGCTGCTTGCAGATGTAGCACGGGCGCGGGCGCAGCAGCGTGCCCGCGGTGGCGCCGGCGGCGCGAGAGCTGATCGGGATACCCGCAGTCTCGTCGTCGATCCGGTTCGGCGAGCCGGTCGCGGTGGCCGCCACCACCGCGTGATCAGCCGCGGCGACCGCCTCGCGGGCCGCGGACCTGCGACGCTGCTTGAGTTTCTTGAACATGTGCCCGACCGCGCGTTGGACGGTCACCGAGTCGGGGTGGGCTTTGTCCAGCACTGCGGCCTGCTCCAAGACCCTGAGACAGGTCGCAAGGTCCTGCGGATCGATCATGCTTTCGGCCATCGCGGCTAGGGACATCCTTCACTGAGCTGGGCAATCGACCGGCCTATTGTCGCAAACCCCTGCGCGGGATCGCCGTCCGGTCGTCTGGGTGGCGCACGTCGAGCCGAGCCGGTGCGCCGGCCGCCAGCTTGTTGACACGTAGCCAATAGTCCGGAAGCCTGGGAGCGAGACCGGTGCCGGGGCCGGACACGGAGCGAGCGAGGGATAGAGCGATGGCACGCGCGGCGTGGAGTGACGACGAGGTCGAAGCGGTTCGCGACCTGGCGAGGGCCTTCTTCGAGAAGGAGGTCGTCCCGCGCGCGGAGGAGTTCGTCGCCCAGGGGCATCCCGACCGTGCGCTGTACAATCGGGCGGGCGAACTCGGTCTGCTGTGCCCCGCGATACCCGCCGAATACGGTGGTGGCGGCGGTACGTTCGCACATGAGGCCGCGATCATCGAAGAGCAGTCCCGTGCGGGCGACGGGTCGATGGGCATGCCCGTGCACAGCTCGATTATCGCGCCGTACCTCAATGAGTTCGGCTCGGAGGAGCTCAAGCGGCGTGTGTTGCCCAAAGCGGCCAGTGGCGAGATGGTGCTGTCCATCGGTATGACCGAACCGGGCACCGGTTCGGACCTCCAGAACATCAAGACCCGCGCGGTGCGCGCAGGCGACGAGTACGTGATCACCGGCTCGAAGATCTTCATCACCAACGGCTGGCTCTGCGACGGCATCATCATCGCTGCCAAGACCGATCCGACCAAGGGTGCGGCAGGCGTCTCGCTGATCTTCGCCGAAGTCGGCGACGACACCCCGGGTTTCGAGCGTGGCCGCATCCTGAACAAGATCGGCGGCAAGGCTCAGGACACCGCCGAGCTGTTCTTCGATGGCCTTCGTGTGCCCGCGTCCAACCTGCTCGGTGCCGACGAGGGGCAGGGCTTCTACCAGATGATGCAGTTGCTCGCGCAGGAGCGCTTGGTCACCGCCATCATCGCGGTCGCCATGATGGAGAAGGCCGTGCAGCTCACCGTGGACTACACCAAGGGACGCGAAGCGTTCGGCAAACCACTGTTCGCCATGCAGAACACCAAGTTCGAGCTTGCCGAGTGCGCGACGGTCGCCACCGTCTCCCGTACCTTCTTGGACGACTGCATCGGCAGGCATCTGCGTGGCGAACTCGACATTCCCACCGCTGCGATGTCCAAGTACTGGCTCACCGACCAGCTGGGTATGGTGGTTGACCGCTGCCTACAACTGTTCGGCGGCTACGGCTACATGACGGAGTATCCGATTTCGCAGCTCTACACCGGCGCCCGGGTCCTGCGCATCCTGGCAGGTAGCAACGAGGTGATGAAGGATCTCATTGCCCGGTCTCTCTGACACCACTAGCGTGACCGCGGACGGTGGCGCCGAACCGGTCCTACCGCGCCGGCGGCGACTCGAACCCGACGAGCGGCGCGCGCAGATCCTCGCCTGCGCGATCGATATGTTCGGCGAACGCCCGTACGCGTCCGTATCGACGGCCGAGCTGGCGCAGCGGGCTGGGGTGGCCCGGGGTCTGATCAACCACTATTTCGGCAACAAGCGTGATCTCTACCTTGCAGTGGTACGTCGGATGGTGACGCTGCCCAAGCTCGACAGCATGATCGTGCCCACCGGCGCCACCCGCGAACGCGTCGATGCCAGTGTGCGCTGGCTGTTGGATACCATTGCCGAGCATGGCAGCACCTGGGTGAAGGTGACCAGCCACGAGGGGGTCGGAGACGACCCGCAGGTACAACAGATCCTCGACGCGGCCGACGACGCGGCAGCCGACCGCCTGCTGGTGATGGTCGGTCTCGCCGATTCGGCGCACAGTGCCGAGTTGCGCGCGATGGTCCGCGCCTACGGCGGGCTGGTAAAAGTTGCCGGGCGTGAATGGATCACCCGCCGCACGCTCACTCGCGAGCAGGTCCACGACCTGCTGTCGGACATTCTGCTGACGCTGGTCGATGAGACGCTGCCGAAGGTGGATCGGCGCAGATGAACCAGCGGGCCGAGTCGCTCGGTGCGGAGCGCACAGTGTCGCGCAGCGGATTGCTGGCGCCCCCGCGGGCTCCGATACCCGTTCTCCGCCATCCTGGGCGGCGGCGTGAGTCACGCTGTCGCCACGATCACGAGAGAGCGGTTTCCGTAGCAGATCGAATTGTAGTTGCCGTCTAGCAAACCTCCCATATCGCAGGGCTATTCCGGTCGAATGGACTGTGGCATCTGATTTAAGTCGTCATGCATCGAGGTGGAAGGGTGGCGCCTTGTCCTGTTGTCGGCGCTCCAGCATTTATGTGGCTAATCGATCCGCACGAGCATCTCATCGCTGTTATTACGACTCGATCACGAAGTTTCGAGACTCCAGATCCACTATTCGCGTTTTGCGCCTTATTCTGGGTCGGTATATCGGGGCGGGTTCGGACAGTCCGAGGTTCCTGCACGGTGTGGTGTAGGAGAGGTACCTGGATGGCACGGGCAGAACGCCGCGAGAGCGAACGTTGGCCGGAGGCGCAACCGGACGAACGCTGGGCCGAGCAGGAGTCCGATGGCCGGTGGTCGGAGACGGAGACCGAACGTTGGCCCGAGCAGGCGGCCAACCGCCGCCGGGCCGGTCGACTGCGTGTCGAGGTTGCGCCGATCGTCAATCCGTACGCGATCGTCGCGCTGGTAGCCGCGCTGCTGGGGCTGTTCCCGGTCGCGATCGTGTTCGGGTTCATCGCTTACAGCCATCCCCGTGGGCGTGTCATGGCGATGTTCGCGCTGTTGCTCGGCGTCGCCGAGATGACCGCGCTGGCCGCGTTCGTGGTGCTGTCGGGCAACTGGTTGCCCGGTGGCACGCAACCTCGGGCCGCCCCGGCCCCGACATCGGTGGCCCCCGCGACCATCGAGCGTTCGGCGCCTGGTCCGACGACCGTCGCGGCGAGCCCCACGGCTACGAGCACTCCACCCGCGGCGAGCCAGGGGCAGGTCACGAAGGGTTCGTCATGCACCGAGGCTCAACTGGGCCAGATCGGCTCCGCCGCCGACGGCGGCACCTTGATCTGCCTCACCACCACCGGTGGCGGCTACCAGTGGGCCGGTCCGCACAGTGTGGCATCCGCGACCCAGCAGGCCGGATCGAAATGCGACCCCACGGGTGCGAAGACCGGCCGTACGTCCGACGGCCGGGCGCTGGTGTGTGAAGGGACCGGCCGCACCGGCACCTGGGTCCTGTGGACCGACTAGTCGCATCGATGTCGGGGTGCGCTAGTCCGGCTTCTTGGCGCGGCTCGGCTGGACGCGGGGCGGCTCGTTCGGCATCTTCGGGTACTGCGGCGGCCAGGGAGCGTCCATCAGGCCCGCGGCCATGTCGCGTTCGGACATTTCCAGCAGCGGGGTGAGGGACTGCGGTGCGCGGTCGGCCCACGGGTCGCCGAATTCGGCGTAGCGGGCCGGCACGGTGGCGATGGTCAGTTCATCGGGAACGACCGAATCCAGAGCCGACCAGGTGATCGGCGTCGACACCTGCGCACCGACTTTCGGCCGGGCACACCAGGCGCCGAATACCGTTTTATGCGGTGCGTTCTGGTTGAAGTCGACGAACACGCGATTGCCGCGTTCTTCCTTCCACCACTGTGCGGTGATCTCCTCCGGGTGCCTGCGTTCCAGTTCACGGGCCAGCGCGACCGCAGCCGCACGCACCTGGTAGCCGTCCCATTTCGGTTCCAGCGCCACATAGATGTGTAACCCGCGCGAACCGGAGGTCTTGATTCGCGATTCGATGTCGAATTCGCCGAACAGATCTCTGGTGAGCACCGCGGCGTGCTTGAGATCCTCGAACGTGATACCCGGGGAAGGATCGAGATCGATGCGCAACTCGTCGGCGATCTCGAGATTATCGGCGCGATTGGGCCAGACATGGAATCCGAGGCAGCCTTGGTTGACCGCCCACAGGATATGAGCGAGATCGTGCGCGACGAGGGCATCGCTTGTCGTGCCGTTCGGCGTGGACACCTCTACGGTGCGCAACCAGTCCGGCGCGGATTTCGGCACCCGCTTCTGGAACCACGATTTGCCGGACGCACCATCGGGATAACGCTCCAGCAGCAGCGGGCGCCCGCCGACCACGTTCAGGAACGGCTCGGCGATCGCCTGGTAGTAATGCACCAGATCGAGTTTCGTCTCGCCGCGTTTGGTGAAATAGACCTTGTCCGGATTGCTGATCGTGACAGTTCTGCCGTCGACCTCGAGATCGACCGACTCGCTCATCGTGCCGCGCTTTCGCTGAACAGGGCACTCAATTCCGCGGGCGCGACTTCGTCGAGTTGCGCATAGGTGCACGATTCGGGAGTTCGGTCGGTGCGAAAGCGCACCAGTCTGCCGCCGTGGCGCAGCCTGCCCGACTGCACGTGCTCGTAGCGGACCTCGGCGACCAGTTCCGGCCGCAGCGCCTCCCAGGACAAGTCCTTGCCGCCGGTCCAACGGCTCACCCCGCCCGGCATCTTGCCCCCTGCCGTCGCCTGTGCCGCGGCGTCGGCCCAAGCCCGCCACGGGTGGTTGTTCAGCGCGTTCTCCCGCAGCGGAGCCAATTCTTCGACCAGCTCTTTACGTCGCGCCGCGGTGAAGCTGCTGGCCACGCCGACATGGTGCATGGCGCCCTGGTCGTCGAAGAGCCCCAGTAGCAGCGAACCCACGCCCTGACCGTCCTTGTGCCAGCGAAACCCCGCCACCACACAGTCGGCGGTGCGCTCATGCTTGACCTTGAGCATCACCCGCTTGTCCTGCAGGTAGGCCAGCTCGTCGGACTTGACCATGACGCCGTCGAATCCGGCACCTTCAAACCGGGTGAACCAGTCTTCGGCGACATCGGGGTCATGGGTGAGTGGGGTCAGATGGACCCGGGCGAGCTCGGTGTCCAGGATCGTCTCCAACAATCGCCTCCGCTCGGCGAACGGCGCACCGGTCAGATCCTTGTCGCCGAGTGCGAGCAGGTCGAAGGCGACGAAGCTGGCCGGTGTCTCCACCGCCAGTTTGTCGACCCGGGACGCAGCCGGGTGCAGGCGGTTCTGCAGGGTGTCGAAGTCGAGACCATGCTCGGTGACCACCACTATTTCGCCGTCCACTACGCACCGGTCCGGGAGCGCCAGCTTCAGTAGCGCGGCGACCTCGGGAAAGTACCTGGTCAGCGGGCGATCGTTGCGCGAGCCCAACTCGACGTCGGCACCGTCGCGGAACACAACACAGCGGAAACCGTCCCACTTCGGTTCGTAGCTCAGGCCCGGCTCGCGTGGCACCGCGGGCACGGATTTGGCCAACATCGGCCGGACGGGCGGCATCACCGGTAAGTCCACGCGAACCTCCTCGGGTCGATCGTCACCCGTACCGACGTCACCCACGGCGCAAACTCATCGGTACGTGGCGCGGCTTCGGTCGATGGTAGGTGGCCCCCCCGACAAGCTCGTGGACTTCGGCGTGTTCGCGCTCCGGCTCAGTTCTCCAGCCAGCCGTGTTGGTCGGCGAAGGCGGTGAGCCGATCCCGGATGGTGAGGATCTCACCGGCCGTGAGCGCCGGGCTCGCGTCCAGAAGCAACTCGGTGATCAGGCGCTTGTGTTCGGCGATCGTGAGCTGTCCCGAGCCCGCTCTTTCCTTCCCCTTGGACCGGGGAGCCGCAGGAGCGGGCTGGCCGCCGACCGCGCTGAGATTGACCGCCTTGGGTCCGCGGTCGCCTTCGGTCACGTCGAATTCGAACACCCGTCCCTGGCGCAACTCGTCCTCGTCCAGTCCGATGTCATTGACGTGGACAAACACGTCAGGCCCGCCATCTTCCGGCCGAATGAAACCAAATCCCCGAGAGCTGTCGAACGACACCAATTTCCCGATGGACACCACCACACCCGCTCCTCGCCGCAGTCGATACCCGGCTACTTTAACCCGCATCTTCCCTGTCGTTGGGGGTTAGGGCCTTTTGCAGCGAATTGAACACGGTCAGCCCCTGCCCGACCATTCCGTTCACCAGTTCACTCACGCCATCCGGTCCATTGAGTACGGTGAGATTCGCGTTCGCCAGGCCGTTCGAGGCCTGCTTGACGATTTCCGGAAGTTGTTCGATCAACAATTGATCCAGCGCGATCCGGTTGTTCGACGCGGCCGCCTCGGCCTGGATCCTGGTCCGGTCGGCCTCCGCCTCGGCCAGGATGCGCACCCGATCCGCCTCGGCTAGAGCGGGTTTCACGACCTCGGCCTGCAGTTGCTGTTCGCGCAGTTCGGCCGCTTTGCGTGCCTGCTCGGCCTGAGCGGTGAGCACCTCTTGCAGTGCCATCGCCTCGGCGAGCGGCCCGGCCTGAGCCGCCTCGGCATTCGCCTTGTCGATATCGCGCTGGTATTGCGCACGCAGGATCGCGGTCTCGCGCTGGTACTCCGCCTGCCTGCGCTGGGATTCCTGTTCGGCCTGCGCCGACACCTGCGCCGCCTGCGATTGCGCGATCTGCGCATCGCGCTGTACCGCGGCATTGTGCGGCGCGGCCAGTGCGGCGATATAGCCGAGGTTCCCGTCGTCGATGGACTGGATCTGGAAGGAGTCGACCCACAGGCCGATATTGCTCATCTCCACTTTCGACGCGACGAGCACCTCGTCCGCGAGTCTCTGGCGTTCCCGGATGATCTCCTCGACGGTCATCGAACCGACGATCGATCGCAGGTGCCCGGAGAAGATGCGTCCGGTCAGCACCGACATCTCTCGCTCCTGCTCGGAGAGAAAGCGCTGCGCCGCGTTCACGATGGAGGGGGTGTCGTTGGCGACCTTGAACGCGATCACCGCACGAACGTCGAGCTGGATCGCCTGCTTGGTGACACAGCGCTCTTTGATCTCGGCCTCGAACATCGCCAGCGACAGGTAGCTCACCTTGCGGAACAGCGGAATCACCCAAGCGCCGCGTCCGATGATCACCTTGAACGGCGCGTTGTCCCGGCTCGTGCCGCCGCTGACCAACATCGCCTCGTCCGGGTCCGGAACGTGATAACCCAGCACGTCTGTCTCCCTTACTGTTTCAGATTTCCTCGGCGGATTCCGTGTCGAGCGGAATCCATGGGACGACATCGACGACGCGTCCCGGATGGACCGCGATGACCAGCACGGCCGATCCAGCCGATATCGGCTCGACGGCTTGTGCGAGATACAGCTCGGTTCCCCCTCGAATCGCGACCAAGACCTCACCGAGTGTCCCGGCTCCCCGGATCGGCGATGTGAGCGTACCTGTCAAACCCACTATGGGGTCGGTCATCTCGCGATCTCCTGTATGGACTGCCGGATCGTCGGTCTCTGCCCGTGCGCACTCACCACATTCGACACGGAAAGATCCGCGACGGTAGCGTTTTCCTGTTCTGGGCGATCCAGCCGTGCCCGTGCGTATTGCTGTGGTGAGTTCGGAGTGTGCGGCGTCGGGCGGGACCGGAGTCCATCGGCGAACTCGCGAACGGCTGTACGAGCGTCCGGCCGCAGCTGGTGGCGGCCGGCGGGGGTGGCACCGATCTCATTGGGGCACAGGAGTTCACGGTAGTACACCGGACCTTCGCGGCACCCTCGCGAGGGCGGGTCACGCAATTTCCGGGCGGAAATACCGGCGTCCGAGTTGTTGGTACGAGGCGACCCGGTCGCGGTCGAAATCGGTGTCGGGAGGCGTGCGGTCAGCGGTACAGCGAGCGATACGCGGTGAGCATCGCGACACAGTGGTCGACAATCTGGTCCCGGGTGGCGCGCAGCGAGCCGTTCAGCCACGCCGCGAACATACCGGCGTTGCCGCTGGCCATCGTCACCGCGGCAAGCCTGCGCCGGACCGGGTCGTCGATGTGGCCGAACAAGTGGTCCTGCATGATTCGAGTGAACACCGGCATCACCGCGATGGTGGTCTGGCCGAGGCCGGTGCTGGAGTACGGCTCGACCAAGAACAGTCGCGACTTGCGCGGGTCGGCGAGCACTGCGTCCACCAAGATCTCCGACAGTTCACGGTCGCGCGACCGGTCGTCGGTGGCGGTGAAGGCGGTCATCGGTGCGAGGAACTCGTCGGCGATCTGACGGTAGAGCACATCGAGCAGTTCGTCGCGGCTGGTGAAGCTCTCGTAGAAGTAGCGGTCGGTGAGATTGGCTCGTCGGCATACCGCGCGCATGGTGACCCCGCTCGCGCCTGCCTCGCCGATCAGATCGAGCGCGGCCTCCAGCAGCGCTGCCCGGCGCGCCTCCCTCCGCTCGGTGAGCGTGGTTCCACCCCAGATCCGTGGGCCTGAGTCGCCCTCTGATTCCTGGTCTGTCTGCACCGCCCAACGATAGTGCCTGGTGTCTGCGCACGTATCCGGGACCGGCCTGGAACCTGTACGGACGCCATGGTCTTGCCGAAACAAATGCTGGACGATTACGGGATGGTAACTGTATGTTTACCCGAGCCGGATACGCTGCCGGCTTGATCGGTGTTTCTGCGGTGGAGGATTACAACGCGTGAACGACTCCACTGCGGGAGGCCGCACCGTCGGCGGCGGGCTGGGGGTGGCTCCGACCAGCGACCGACGACCTGCGGTCCTCAATCTCCCACCGCGGCAGCGTCCAGTCGTGCTCGCCCGTCGCCCGCGTCCGGCGTACGTGCCGCTCGCGCCCGCACAGGAACGGATGTGGCACGCCGCGCGCGCGGGTAGCTCGAGTGACTGGAATGTGGCTCGCGCGGTGCGGATGTGCGGTCCAGCGCTGGAGGTCGGGGCGCTCGTCGCGGCGATCCGCGATGTCGTCGCCCGGCACGAGCCATTGCGCACCCGCTATCCGGAGACCGGGGCGGGTCCGGCCCAGGTGGTCGTTCCGGTACTCGATGCCTGGGTGCGGCCTGAGGTCTGCATGGTCACCGAGGATGAATTACCGAAATACATCGCGGAATTCGCGGCGAACGAATTCGATCTGGCGACCGACCAACCGCTGCGGGCGCGGCTGTGTGTGCTCGGGCCGCACGATGTCGTGCTGGTGCTGGTCGTCCACCACATCTCGATCGACGGCCGCTCTGTAGGTCCGCTGCTGCGAGACCTCGTCACCGCCTATCTGGCCAGGCGGGCTGGCGTCGCGCCTGGGTGGACGCCGTTACCGGTCGACTATATCGACTACACGCTGTGGAAGCATGCCCAGCTCGGCGACTATGCGGACGAGTGGAGTCGGGCCACCCAGCAGCTGCGGTACTGGGCCAACGTTCTGGCCGGGCGGCCTGCGGTGCTCGAATTCCCCTGTGCCCGAGTACGTCCGGACCGGCGGGCGGATTCCGCCGGCGCCTTCCTTCCGGTCGCGTTCGGCGCCGGCGTGCACCGCGGGCTGCTCAACCGGGCCACGGCGGCGCAAGCCAGTATTTTCATGGTGCTGCAGGCTGCGTTCGCGGTGGCGGTCGGAGCCTTCTCCCGCAGCGACGATGTCACGGTGGCCACCGCGGTGTCGGGGCGGGGGCACCGCCTACTGGATGATCTGGTCGGAAACTTCTCCGATGACGTGCTGATGCGGGTCCGTCTCGACCGTGCCACGGACGTGGACGACCTGCTCGATCAGGTACGCAGGGTCGCGCTGGCGGCGTTCGCCAACCCCGATACGCCGAACACTCGGCTGAAGCGCTGCCTGCTCCAGGACGCGGCCTGCCCACTGTTCCAAGCGACGCTGATTCTCCAGCGCGGCGCGGCCGCACAGCCCGCGCACACCGGCGGCGACCTGACCGTCGCCGAGATCGACACCGGCGTGATCCGCGCCAAGCACGATCTCGAGTTCGGCCTGGTCGAACGCTACGACCGGGTGGGCAGGCCCGCGGGCGTCGACGGCGCCTTCATCTACCCGACTGCACTGTTCGAGCACGACACAGCAGTGGCGTTTGTCGAATTGTTCTCGGCGACAGTCGAATTGTTCGCCACCGGATACCGCGGTCCGCTCGCGCCGCTGCTGGCGAACATCCGGCACTGCACCACTCCGGTTGGGTAGCCGGCAGGGCTCAGCCGCGTTCCAGGGGCAGACCTGCGTCACGCCAGGCCACGATGCCGCCGTCCAGGCTGGCGGCGTCATATCCCGCTCGATGGGCGCGGGCGGCGAACCGCAGCGACAACTCGCCCACCGGACAGACGAAGACCACCGGTCGCGACCGGGGGAACGGGATGCCGTGGGTGAACATCTCGTCGAGCTGGTCGTCGCGGATGTTCAGTGCGCCGGGCACGTGCCCGATGCGGAAGGCCATCGCGCCACGCGTGTCGACGATGGTCGGTCGGCCGGTCCGGTCCAGCTCGACGAGTTGCTCGGGCGACAGTCTGGGTGTGGCGTCCAGCTCGACAGCAGTCGGCGCCGCGTCCCCGCCCGCGCGGTCGAACAGATCGGGTCTGCGCTTCTTGATATACGACAGGTACGGCTCGAGCCGGTCGCAGACGATGAACACGGCGATGATCGGATCGCTCGGGTCGATCGCCGAATGGTCCGGTGCGCCGAGCGTGTCCAGCGCAGCGGCGTAGGCTGCGCCGCTGGTCGGCCCGGCAAGGACCCCATATCCGCTGGCGAGCCGTAGTGTCGCGTCCACCGCGTCGCCGGCCGCTACCGTGATGATCCGATCGTAGAAATCGGGTTGGAACAACCCGACATCCCACATCTCGCTTTCGGACCGAATACCGGGGATGAAGTCCGACCGCTCGGACACCACCGCGATGGTGCGCAGTTCGGGATTGTGCTTGCGTAGGTAAGTGGCGGTGCCTCGGGTGGATCCGGTGGTACCGAGCCCTCCGATCAGATAGTCGACCCTGGTGATGCCGTCGGCGGCGAGGTCGTCGTAGATCTCCCGGCCGGTACCGGAATAGTGCGCCTCCACATTCTTCTCGTTGGTGTACTGCGACAGATGGCGATAGACACCGGGCTGTTGTGCCATG
The DNA here is from genome assembly GCF_040648115.1 of Nocardia sp. NPDC049190. NCBI lineage: Bacteria > Bacillati > Actinomycetota > Actinomycetes > Mycobacteriales > Nocardiaceae > Nocardia > Nocardia sp. NPDC049190. Next base: position 12,780 of record NZ_JBEZDE010000006.1, on the reverse strand, counting down.
GTCGTCTCGATGACCGAGTAGACATCGTTCGGCGTGGTCGGGTCGGGGCATTCGGACAGGCCCGGCAGTTCTACGATCTCGGTGCCGAACAGCTGTAGGAGATCGCGGACCTCGGCCACTTTGATCCGATTGGTGACCGCGCGCAGACCGATGCCGTATACCGCGCCGAGGATGCGCAACGCTTTGGCGGTGTTCCCGCTGGATGCCTCGATGAGGGTCTGTCGGCCCGCGCCGATGTCGGCCAGGTCGTCGCGGATCATGCCCCAGGCCACCCGGTCTTTGACCGAGCCGAACGGGTTGTGCGACTCCAGTTTCGCGTAGAGTTCGACGTTCGCCAGCCCGTGCACCGTGGGATCGAGGCGCAACAGGGGCGTGTTGCCGATGAGTTCGGTGATGTGTTCGTAGCGCATCAGGGAGTCTCGACGGATCGGACCGGCCGCGTGGGACGGTGGCCAAGGTGTGGAATCGCGCAGTGCGCATGGTCGAGGGCGGCGGGTGGTTCGTAGTCGGCGTCGCGGATGACCTGGAAGGCGCCGGCGTCGTAGGTGACGGCGAGTTTCCCCGGCGGTGGGTGCATCGAGGCCGATGCCGCGGACAGATCCATGTGGTAGGCGGCGGTGTTCGGGAAGACGATCGGATCGCCCGGCCGCGGCGGGGCGGGCAGCCATACCTTGTGATTGGTGATCAGGTCACGTTCCAGGCACAGCTGCCCCGCGAAATACACGCCGACCGGCTCGGATTCGGTACTGCCCTGCGCCGGATCCGACCCGGCGGACGCAGCCTGGCGCACCACGCGGGGCAGGACGATCGGATCAACCATGACCTCCTGGTCGGCAGGTGTCACCGAATCGCGGCTGAGGTCCACATTCACCAGCACACTGCCGTCGGAAGTCTGCTTGACGAACTCGACCGAGGCCACCGTGACGCCCGCGTGGTCGACCAGCGACTTCCCCGGCTCCAGCCACAGCTCGAGCAGATTGTCGCCGGCGACCTGTGCCACCGTGCGCCCGCCGTGCGCCTGCAGCGGCGCATCGAGCAGATCAGCGAGCATCGTGCTCGCCGGCACGGTGTTGGCGTACTTGTGGAACACCGGCGTACCGTGCACGGCGCTACCGGTGATGTGGTATCCGAAGGTGTTGCTGCCCCAGCTCATCGGCTCGCCGCGGCCGAGTAGCGACTCGCGCAGTGCGAGCACATAAGTGTCGAACTGCGCGGCGTCGGCGGTGAACACCTGGCGGAATCCACCGCCGATGTCGAGCACCGACGGTGCGAGCCCGCGATCGTAAGCCCGCTCGACCAATACCAGGCAGGCGTCGATCGCGCGGACCCGCTCACCGAGGTCACCGGAGTCGAGGTGGAAAGCGAAGCCGAGGAACTCGATGCGCTCGCGGTGTTCCGTCAGCAGGTCCAGCGCCTGCCGGGTGTGCGCGAGCGGCACGCCGAACCGACTCACCTGACCGGCGCCGAACCCGGCGACCCGAAGCAGCACAGGCACTGGTGAGTCCCCGGCCAGCTCGGCGGTCCGGCGCAGTTCCCATAGGTTGTCCACGTTGATGGTCGCCCCGTGGTCGATGAGGTCACGCAGGAAGGCTTCGCCTTTCGGCCCGGTCACCTCGATGCGCGGCGGGTCGAACCCCGCACCGGCGGCGCTGGCCAGCTCGTGCGCCGAGGCGACGTCGATGGCGATACCCGCCTGCTCGGCGGTCCGAACCAACGCGCGGGACTGATTGACTTTGTGCGCGTAGCAGATCCGGTGTCGTGGCGCGCGGCGGTCGAGCACGTCGCGCAGACTCGTGAGGTTCTCCGCGAACACTTGCGGGAACACCAGGTGTGCGGGGGAGCCGAACCGGGTGAGCGTCTGCGCCACGGCGTCCGGAGTGTCGAGGAAGGCGGAAACCAGCGGATGCAGCTTCGCCGGGAGCGCCGGGTACGGACCCGTCATACCGCGGTTTCCGACGGCTCTGTGGCGACTTGCCGTGCCGAGGTCTCCGGCTGCACAGCGACGGGGTTGTAGCCGCCGTCCCGGATCGCCTCGAACGCTCGTGCCCGGTTGCGCGGGCTACGGAATTCGGCGACCACCCGCTTGGTGATCAGGTCGATGTCGAGCACGCGGATGTTCATCGACGCGAGCACTCCGCCGATCGTGCGGACACAGTGCTGACAGGTCATGTCGGGCACGGAGAACACCTGATCCTCAGCGGTGGCGGCGCGGTCCGCGACCGCCCCGTCGAGCTCGGCGCTCACCTGGACGATCTCGCAGCGTTCGGTGATCTCGATGAATGTCGCGACGAACCGGTCGATTACAGCGGGCAGGATGCTGTAGTGTTCGCCGTTCATCTGGTGCGGCATCGCGGCGAGACAGGCGGGGCGGGTGCCCGCGGGCAGCAACGCGTACTGACGTGAGATCAGATCGAGATCGTCGTGGTACTTGGCGAGCGCGTCTGGGATCGAGAGCCCCTCGACGGTGGTGGCGCGGCACATCACAGTGTGCGCGTCGACGATGGTGGCGTCTTTCATCGCGCGCAGGGTCGCCACTGTCTCCGCCGAGTAGCGCACGGCGCCGTTGGGCTGGGCAACGAGCGTCACCGGGATCATGCCGCGCCGATAGGTGGACGCCTGCAACTCCCAGAACCAGCGCGTTGCCACCGCCGCGAACAGTCCGGAATCCTGTATTCCCTTGGCGAACTCGGCGGCATCGCGATACGGGGTCTGCCTGGCGAGCAGCGCGTGCTGCGCCAGCACGCGCCCGGCCGACTCGATGCCGACCCGCACGATGTCCAGCGGATCGTGATCGGTGGTAGTGCCGGCCAGCACCGCGCGATCGCTCGGGCGCAGCGCCGAAACACGTTCGAAGAAGGTGGGATTCGCGTCGATCGCGTGCCAGAGCGCTAGCACGGCTTCGCGCGTGGCGATCGGCACCAACGGCCCGAGCCCGTCGGCCCGGAAGTGTCCCGTGTTCGGGATGCCGTCGCTGTCGGTCCACGCGATCCGATGGGAGGCGCTGGTCACCTGGTCCGCGCGGCACGGCCGCATGAACCGCTCCAGATACAGACGCTGCGAGTAGGTGAGGTGGCTGCCCGACTCTGCGGGCAGTGCGGCGCAGGTGAATTCGAACCGGCGCGGCTGGGTAGGCGGCGGCAGCGGTGCGGTGAACAGCCCCGGCTGCGCCAGTCCCGCCAACACCTGGGACGCGGCCCGCCGGTCGTAGCGCGGGGTATCGATCGTCACGTGACCTCCTCGGCGATCTTGTTGACGCAAGTGGTGAATCGGTCGATCTCGTCGAGGGTGTTGTAGATGTGCGTACTCACCCGCACCGAGTCGGCCTCCTCGACTACCGCGGGGGTGCAATGCGCGCCGGTACGGACCAGGAATCCCAACTCGCTCAATACGAATCCCAGATCGGTGGTCGAGATTCCGTCAAGCGTGAAAGAGACGATCCCGTACCCGACGGCGCAGTCGGCGTGCGCCGGCCCGGGCAGGAAATTCAGCCCTCGGAGCGGTCGCAGGCCATCGATCAGGCGCAGCGTCAGGTTCCGGTTGTGTGCCGCGATCGCACTGATGTCGAGAGATTCCAGCACGTCCAGCGCGCTGCCGAGCGCGAGGATGCCGGGGATGTTGGGGGTGCCGCCCTCGAGTAGTTCGGGCATCGCCTCGGGAAACAGGCCGCCCATGCTCAGGCGCACCCCGGAGGCGCCGCCCGGCAGGAACGGGACCAGCCTGTCGTGCACGCGTCTGCGGCAGTAGAGGATTCCGGTTCCCGGCATGCCGAACATTTTGTGCGCGGCGAAGATCGCGAAGTCCGCACCGAGTTCGGTCACGTCGACCGGAAGATGCCCACCGCTCTGCGAGCAGTCGAAGCACAGCAGAATGGCGGGATCGATGTGCCCGCGCAATTCTTCCAGCGTGGTGCGGCCGCCGAAGACATGGTGTAGATGACTGGTCGTGATCAGCCTGGTCCGCGGAGTGATCTTGGCCAGGATATCGGCGGTGTCCGCCTCTCCCGTGCCGGTCACTCGGTAGGGAACCAGCGCGATACGGCGCCCGAAGCGCGCGAGCAATCCGCGCAGATGGTGCCACGGATACACATTCGACGCATGATCGGTCGCGTTGTAGAGGATTTCGTCACCATCGCCGAGGTCGGCCATGCCCCATGACAGTGCGACGGCATTGAGCCCGGCAGTGGCTCCGCTGGTGAAAACCACCTCGTCGGCGTGCTCGGCACCGATGAACGTCGCGGCGTGCTCCCGGACGTGGGCGATCCGCGCGGACAGTCCGGTCGCCCACGGGTAGGTACCGCGCCCCGCGTTGGCGGTCTGTGCGCTGTGATAGCGGTGGATGGTCTCGATGACCGGTAGCGGTTTCTGCGTGGTGGCGGCGCTGTCGAGGTAGACCTCGGTGGCATCGGTCAGCGCGGGGAACAGTTCGCGCACCGAACTGGGCACGAGTGCCGAAGGCCGTGTGACCTCTGCCCGTGTGACCTCTGCCCGTGTGACCTCTGCCCGCGGCACACGCGACCTCGGGGCGGGGAAGCCCAACGTGACGCTCCCTTCGCCGGATCCGCTGGACGTCACCCACGATACGCATTTTCGGTACGGACTTCGAAGTTTTGTCGTGGACAACGGCTTTCGAGCGCTAGCCTGGTGGTCATGCCACTGACCTCGGACGAGCGTCAAGAATTCTTCGCGCGGCCGCACATCGCGGCACTGTCGGTGTCGGCGGGAGCCGGACGTGGCCCGCTCGCTGTCCCGATCTGGTATCAGTACCGCCCCGGCGGCGAGGTATGGGTGCTCACCGGCCCGGAGTCGCAGAAGATGCGCCTTATCCGGGAAGCCGGTCGGTTCACTCTCATGGTGCAGCAGGTGGAGCCGACCGTCCGTTATGTGAGCGTGGAGGGCCCGGTCATCCGTGTCGCGTCGGCGACCGACGAGATGCACCGTGAGATGGTCGCGCGGTATCTGCCCGCGGAATCGGTCGACGCCTATCTGAAGGCCGCCGAGGCATACGGTGAGCAGGTAGCGGTCTACCTGCGGCCGGAGCACTGGCTCTCGGCCGATCTGGGCGACCTCAGCGAGTTCTAGTACCGGCCCTGCAGGTACTCGACGAGGTGTTGGCGCTCGGTTGCCAGCTCCGAGATCGCGCTTTTCACCACATCGCCGATGCTGACGATGCCGACCAGCCTCCCCTCGTGCACGACGGGCAGGTGCCGGATACGGTGTTCGGTCATGATGCGGCGCAGGCCGTCGACCGTATCGTCGAGCGCGCAGGTGCGTACATCGGACGTCATGATCTCCGAGACGGGGGTGTCCAGCAGGCCCGCGCCGCGGGCATACAGGTTGCGCACCACGTCGCGCTCGGAAACGATGCCCGCGATCGCGTTCCCGTCCGGGGAGACGACGACCGCGCCGATATTGCGCTCGGCCAGTGCGGCGAGCAGCGTGCGTACCGTTGTGTCGGTGGCGACGGTGGCAACGTCGCTACCCTTTCTACGCAGGATCTCCGAAATTCGCATATTTCACCATCCAGACGTCGCGACACTATCAGGATCGCAAGTTCGCCGTGCGGTGACCAGCACGAATCCGTTACGGCCACGGATCGGTCACGGGCCGGGCAGCCCGCACCGGCCGTGCGACGCTGCGGTCCAGGTCACGGGCGAGCAGTGCGATCGCAGCCTGCGAGATTCCCGCCGAGGTCGCCAGATCGAGGGAGGTCAGCTGGGTGATGCGGCGCAGCCGGTAGTCGACGGTATTGGGATGCACGTAGAGCTGGCGCGCGGTGAGTCGACGGTTCATATCGTTGCCGAGGTAGGCGCGCATGGTCTCGAACAGTTCGGGATGGGCGTCGAGCGGACCGAGAATGGTGGCGATCCGCCGGGTCGCCGGGCCGCCACGGGTGAGCTGATATTCGACGGCCAGGTCCGCCATCTGATAGAGACCGGGCGGTCGGCTACCGATCTGGACCAGATTGAGCAGCTCATGGGCCTGGTCGGCGGATTCGGGAATCCGGTCGGTGTCACTGGTCACGACGGTCGCGGTGAGCGGGACCTCCGCGGCCTCGGTCAAGAGATCGAGTGTCGCACCCCCGACGGTGGCTTCGGTGTCCGCGCCCAGCGGAATCAGCAGCGTGCCGCCCTTCGTGCTGAGCAGGGCCAGTGCGCGGGAGGCGAACACCGTGGCCAGCCCGGACTGCAGCCTGCGCAACGTGCGGCGTGCGGCAACATTCGTGTCGACCTGCGGGTCGCGCTCGTCCGGATGCTCCGGGATCGCGAGGGCGATCACCTGATAGGACCCCGCGATCGGGATGCCCGTCTGTCGTGCCAGCGCCGAAGTTCCCCGTCCGCTCAACAGTGCAGAGGCCAGTGTCTGCGCTGCCGTCTGGTGTTCCCGCGCGACCGAATACTGCTCGTCGACATAAGCTTCGGATACCGCTGCGGTGATCGCTTCCAGCAGCTCGAGCACGAGATCGGTGGCGATCAGCACCTCGTTGACGTCATCGGCCTCGGCGTGTGCGGTGACCAGACCGAACGCGATGCGTACTCCTTCGTGGTAGGCGCGCAGGATGGTGCTCAGCGGTACGCCCTCCCGAACCCACTGGGACGCCGATTCGCGCATCGCGCCGAGTTGCTCACCATCCGGAACGGCGCGCCGGTCCAACATCTCGGCGACGAGGCCGAGGCAGCCGCGGGCGAATTCGGTGATTTCTCCGCGCGAGTGCTCGCCGGGGAGTGTGCGGCAGGGGGCCAGGCAGGTCTCGAAGTATCCGAGCATGTGCGAGGCGACGTGATCGGTATTGCGTAGTGGCGCGGACGCCGGCTGTCCGCCGATTTCGAGTGCCGAGTCGGAATCTGTGGACAGATCCAGCGTGGAGAAGGTCATGCCGAGTTCGCTCCCATGCCACGTCGAGCGTGCGAGTGCTGCGCCCGAGTCGATCGGATCACTATACGAAAGGGTCGTGTATGTGGCGAGTGATCGGCGAGATCGATTGCGGGTCTGGCGCATTGTGCGATGACCCGCTCACGACGGGGACCCTTGCGGATGCGTCCGATGATGAAACTGCCCTCGGGCTGGGGCGAACAACTGTGTGCGCCAATCGATTCGGTGTGTTATTCGTCGTCCAAGCCGGCTGACAGATAGGCGGCGGCCGCCAGCCACTGCCTGCACTGCGGGCCGTGAACCTCATGGGCGTAGAGGATGTCCCGGGCCTGCCGGTAGGTGAGGCCGGGCGGCTCGACTCCGCAATCGGACATCGGGTATTCCGGCGGCGGGCATCGGCGCAGTAGTTCGGCGCCGGCTCCAGTGCCCTCGAGGACGGTAACCCGGCGGGGAGCTAGGAATGGTTGGCTCATTCGACTACCCCTCGCGTGTGCATGTGGTGGGGAGGCGATGTGATGGTGACGCCGGCGCGAACTCCCTGCGTACCTCCCCGATTTCGAGTATGAGTCTATGCCTCTGTCGCTTACAGATGCAAGTACATTTGCACGATCGGTCGGGAGAATCGGCGCGGCGGTCGCCGACTTCGGGTCGTGCGACCGTCGCTGTGCCGCTTGAGATTTGACGTCTAGGGGGGTTACGGCTTGCGGGCAACCGCGCCGTAGGCGGAGATCGGGCGGTTCTCGCCTATCTGGGTCTGGTCGGTGCGCCACTGGGTGATGGAGACGACGCCTGGGTCAACCAGCTCCAGCCCGTCGAAGACCGCTTCGATCTGGGCGCGAGGGCGCGGCACATAGGGTGTGCCGCCGGTGCCGGTGTAGTTCTCACACAGCGTGACGTAGTCCTTGCTGTCGTCGGTGCCGTCCCACATCACCAGGAAGCTGCCCGCCGGCACCGAATCCAGCACGGTCCGCACGATGCGCAACAAGTCGTCGTAGGTCTTGGCGTGGCCGAGCACACCCATGAACATGACGGCGATCGGCTGCGTGAAGTTCAAGACATTCTTGGCGTCGGAGATGATGCGTTCCGGATCGTGGTAATCGGCATCGATGTAGGTGGTAACACCCTCCGGGGTCGTGCTGGTCAGTAGTGCTCTGGCGTGGGTGAGCACCAACGGATCGTTGTCCACATAGACGATCTTGGCTTCGGGCGCGACGCTTTGCGCGACCTCGTGCGTGTTCTGCATAGTGGGCAGGCCGGTCCCGATGTCGAGGAACTGCCGGATGCCCTGCTCGCCGGCAAGATAGCGCACGGCACGGATGAGGAACTGGCGGGATTGCACTGCCATGGTGGTGATGTCGGGATCGACTTCGATCCCGGCGTCTCCGGCGACGCGATCGATTTCGTAGTAATCCTTGCCGCCCATCCAGTAGTTCCAGATCCGCGCGGAGTGCGGGATGTCGGTCCGGATCAAGGGGCTGTGGTCTTCGGGCATGGGTAGGGCTCCTCAGTGAAACGGGTCCATGACACGGCCGTGCGGGTGTCGCGCCGCGAGTGTCGCGAATGGCTGGTGCATCCGATGTGCACTGTGACAGTACAAGATTCGTGCGTCAGTGGCCGGAGAGATTGTCGAGCTGATCACGGGATTTCGGCGTCGACTCTATCGTGTTTCACACTCGCGATCGAGCGGTCCGGATCGCCGAACGCGCGAGGGCGAACTTCGTGCTATCGTCCGGGTGTGGGTGCAAATGCAAGAACGTTTGAGCGTGCATCTGCACGAACCGATTCGTCGAACTGCGGTAACCGAGGAGTGGGGAAGATGTCGGATACATCTGTCAACGAGATCATCGGAACTTGGCGCAAGAGTTCCTTCAGTAATCCGAGCGGCAACTGTGTCGAGGTCGCCGAAGCCGCCAATGGCCAGGTGGCAGTACGGAACTCGCGCAACCCGGAGGGTGGCGTGATCTTCTACACGCGCCCGGAGATCGATGCGTTCGTCCGCGGCGCGAAGGCCGGGGAGTTCGACTATTTGACTAGCTGAGCGGTAGCATTGGCGGTCGGTGCGGTGTGTTTCACGACAGGTGGTTGTGACACGCTGTGGGCAACCCCGGAGTATCGGAGACGAACTCGATGATCGCTGAACCCGATGACGATGGTCATGTGCAATCTGTTGTCGCGGAACGTGGTCCGACCGTGCTACGCATCGCACTGGGCGGCCAGTTGCGCAAGCTCAGGGAGAACAGAGGCATCACGCGCGAGGCGGCGGGTGATGCGATCCGGGGTTCACACGCCAAGATCAGTCGACTCGAGTTGGGCCGCACCGGTTTCAAGGAACGCGATATCCGTGACCTGCTGACCCTCTACGGGGTCCTCGACGCAAAGGAACGCGAATCGTTCCTCGAATTGGCCAGGCAGGCCAACGAGCCGGGCTGGTGGCATCGGTACAGCGACCTGCTGCCGCAGTGGTTCGGTACCTACCTCGGTTTGGAGCAGGCCGCCAACAAGATTCGCACCTACGAGGCGCATCTCGTCCCCGGACTGCTCCAAACACCCGAATACGCCAGGGCTGTGGTGGCCCTCGGATACGAGGACGCCGATACGGATCGGCGAGTTGCGGTGCGGCAACGCAGGCAGGAGATCTTGTTCCGATCGGATCCGCCGATCGTCTGGGCGGTGATCGATGAGGCCGCGTTGCATCGGCCCGTGGGTGGCGCGCAGGTGCACCGCGAACAGATGCAGCATCTGATCACACTCGCCAAGTTGCCGAACGTGACGATCCAGGTACTGCCCTATTCCGCCGGTGAGCATGCCGCGGCGGGCAGTTCGTTCAGCATTTTGCGTTTCGCCGAGCCGGAGCTGCCTGACATCGTCTACCTCGAGCACCTGACCAGCGCGCTGTATCTGGATCGGCGGCAGGACTTGGCGCTGTACTTGTCGGTAATGGACCGGCTCAGCGTCCAGGCCGAGCGTCCGGACAAGTCGATCGCGATCATCGACAAGTACGCTGCCGGACTCTGAGTTCGTCGATGGGCCCGATCCACCGGGGCTGTCGCTGAACAGGTGATGACACGAGGCAACTACGGCTCAATTGTCGGTCGCTACCTCGCGTTACAGCGGTTACTCGATTTCAGTCGATCAAACCCTGGTTCGGTGGTCGGTGGATACGTCCAGCGCCATATGGTGGCACGGCACCATACCGAAGGCGTCTTCGTGGCGCGGTGCTTGTGGGCATAGCGCCGGGCATCGAGCGCGAGGCGGAATTACAGCCTGATACAGCTGGAGGTGATCCGCCAGAATGTTGCGCGCTGTAAAGTGGTGAAATCCCAATCGTCGGCCATAGCGTGCACGGTGGTGACGATTCGCTCGATATCGAAATCATCCCGTGTCGCCGCACCGGTGGATTCGACCGCATCGATGACGTACGCCACGGCAGTTTCCCGCGAGAATGCGGTAGTGATTGGGCCGCTCCGGGCCGACGGTGTGCTCATTCCTCCACCGTTCGCCAGCTGATCAGTCGATGTGGCATCGGCTAATCCGAGCCGGCCACCAGTCAGTGATTGTTTCATTCGAATGCCCCTACTGTGTGGCAGTGGCGAGCAAGTGGTGACTTCGGCGTTCGGCTGGCCATGCGGCCTCCCCTGCTTGTCCCCAGTAAAGCGTTGCCGACTGAGTCTAGGTCGCTGTACCTTTCAGATGCAAGCACATCTGCACGATCGATTGCATGGTCGCGCTACGCTTTTGGCGTCTGTGAGTTTGCGGAGGCACTGCTCGCGCGCGTGCTTTCATTCCCGTCCGAATAACACGTCCGTGCTGTAATCGATCTGCGTACCTGGCTCCACGAATTGGTCCGCCGCGGCACGCCAGGCCAGGAAATGCTCGGTGAAGCGATGCGCTTCCGCTGCCTCGTCATCGGTATACAGCTGGTAGAGGAAGAACCGGTGTGGGTCGACCCGATCTGCGCAGATGTCGAAGCGCAGACATCCCGGCTCGGTCCGGACCGCGGCGTCCGCGCTCCGGGAGATGGCCGCGAGGAACTCCGCGCGCGAGCCGGGGCGGATCTTCATCGAGACGATACGACTGAACACGGTCGTTCTCCCATCGTGACGGTGGCGTCGAGCGGCCGGGGCTGCGGTGGTGTTCGCTTTCGTTCAATCGGACAGCTGCGCAATCGCCTGGCTAATCGGAGTGCTTCCGGAGACGAGCTCCACTGTCATGCCGAAAGTGTGTGCCGCGGGCAGCAGCGCGGTCAGAACGGCGGCCACATCGGCGCGGGGTACGTCGCCGCGGCCGACAGGGGGAGAGGCCAGCGTCACCAGTCCGGTGCCGGCCGTGTCGATCAGACGGCCCGGCCGCAGGATCGTCCAGTTCAGATTCCGTGCCCGCAGGTCGTTCTCGGCCTGGGTCTTCGCGTCGATGTAGGCCGTCCACACCTCGTCGCTGCCCGGCGCGGGCGGCTGGCCGGCGCCCATGGTGGAGATCTGCAGGAAACGCTGTGTGCCTCCCCGCTCGGCGGCCTCGGCCAACCGCACGGAACCACCCGAGTCCACGGTGTACTTGCGGGCCACGCCGCTGCCCTGTCCGGCCCCGGCCGCGAAGACCACAGCATCGGAGCCCTTTACGACGGCGACGAGGCCGTCGGTCTCGGTGTTCTCCAGGTCGAAGAGGATCGGTTCGGCGCCTGCTGCCTGTACGTCGGCGGCATGGTCGGGATTGCGGATGAGTGCGGCGACCTCGTCACCGGCAGAAGTGAGCGATCGGGCGAGCAGTAGTGCGATCTTCCCGTGTCCGCCTGCGATGACGACGCGCATGAGTCGGTCCTTCCGGTCGGGCGGTCGCCGTATTCAGCGTTCGGGACCACCGGGATTGCAGCGTGCTTCGACGGTGGCCTGGTAGCCGACCGCCGGACGCCAGGGTTCCAGATTCCAGCTGGACTTGGTCGGCTGCACCAGCCGTGCCCAGGCCCAATGGCAGATGAACTGGTCGTGCATGCCGGGGGCGTCGGCGTCCGCCGATTGTGCGAGTACCTCGCGCCAGGCGCGTTCGTCCGAGCTCGGGACGGTGGTCTGGCGCCCGGCGGAACTGGGAAACACGAGCAGCCTCGGTCCGTCGACCGCCTCGGTCCACGTGACGTGGTCGATCAGCGGCAGTCCCGCATAAGGGTCGACGGACGGCACGGCCTCCGACGGAGTGGACGCCAGGGACGTCGACGTACTGCGCGGTGGTGCGGTCGTGACCGGGCTGGCCGTTGTGTGGGTACCGGCGGAAGGCTGGTCGGAACCGCAAGCGACGCAGGGCACGGACAGTAGCGCGAGGGACAACCAAGCGGCGGCGCGGTGCCGTACGCCGTCCCGGTGCGGGTACCGCTGCGCCACTGTCGAACCTCCTGTGTTCTCCTCGGCACCGCTGTGTGCCCCTCGAGCCTAGCGAGCACGGGCGGCCTCGGCGAGGATCGGGGCATCGAGTGTGCCGGCTTCCGGTGCCGACTTCCGGAAGGGATGGTCGGTGGGCGGTTACTCACAGACCATGGCGCGGGATCGACAGCGGTCGGGCAGGAGCGTGAATTCGTCGTATTCAGTGCCAGAGCGATCGGCAGGGAATCCTGCGCAGGTCGGGACGCGCCAGGCGTCCACGCTGACGGACAGACCGGCATGCACGGCGGCGGCGGTGAATTCACAGGCCTCGGTCCGAGTGGCCGCGTACTCGAGAACGAGCGCATCGTGCGGGGTGGGCCCATCGAAGTAGACGCTGATCCGCTGTGTCGGGGCCTCGGTGTCCTAGACGAGTGATTCCTAATCGGTTCGGGGCGTGAGGGCTCGAGTTTTGGCATGGCGGAGGGTATCGACGTCGGTTTGTGAAGACAGACCTCGATACCCTCCTGACCGCACTGTACGTCCATGTCGATGACCACGTGGTG